>SYLK01000610.1 GCA_005809115.1 Planctomyces sp.
GCTCGCATCAATGGTGGCAATTTCGGGCAATGGCGGTCTGACGAATACTCCGATTAGTTCCTTTACACGAGACCAGGGCTGGGGCATGGGGCGTTTTGTGGGAGCAATCCCCAGCGTGTTCGGCGGTCATGCCGTCACGTTGTCTCACTCCGGGAAGGTGTTTCGCGTCACGAGCGAATCGCTGCAGCACTGGGCCGGCTGGGTGGCCCATGTATCACGTGAACAGTATCTGGTCTGGCTTCCCGCCTGTTTTATTGGTTTAGCGCTGCCCAGCATGCTTTCGGTTCAGTTTGTGCCACGGGGAACAGTACTGAAAGATAAATGGCAGGCGGCGGCTATGACTGCCGACAGGGTGGCCGAAGCTGGCGGAGCGATTCTCGGACCTTGCATGTGGTATATGACTTTGTTCTGCGGACTGCTGATTCTCTGGACGAGCATGATGTCAACGGCAGACGGAGTCCTCCGCCGCTGGATCGACGTGCTCTGGACTGCCAGCAGGCGGCTGCAGCGGGTGGATTCTGACAAAATCGGGCGCCTGTATTTTCTGCTGTTGTGTGTCTATCTGGTCTTTGGCCTGACGATGCTGATCGTGATTCGCAAGGGCGATCAGTTATTGATTGCCGCAACCGGAATGATCTATAACTATGCCCTTGGATTCAGCTGTTTTCATACATTGGCAGTCAATCTGATCCTGCTTCCCCGGCAGTTAAGGCCACGCCTGTGGCAACGGATTGCCCTGATCCTGGGGGGTGTCTTTTTTCTGTCCATTGGAATACTGACCACGGTTGCGGACGGACCGAAACTGGCCCGGGATATCGCCGCGTTCTTTTCACCGCCAACCTGAGATCCTGAGATGAGCTCTGATCAGAGTACGGAGGATCGGCTGAGGCCGGCTGGTCGTCTGCGTGAGGACCGGCCTTCGAGCTGCTGGTGCAGCAGCCGTTGTTCCAGGCCCCATCGCACTTCGGGACACGATGTCCAGGAAATTCAGTCACATGAATCACGTCGCGCTGGTCGATGGCGATACCGCTGGGCGATTTGAATTCCCCGTCGGCTTCTCCGTTCTGCTGCCGGGCATTACTTCGCAGGAACCAACGCACTCTTTAATGCATCCATCAGCGGCCGCTCCGAACCCGGATCGACCCAGCACCAGGAAGTCAGGTTGGAGTCGTTTTCTTCCCAGGCCGTTTCCATCGGAATGAATCCGGGCGCCGATTCGCCGTAACCCATCACCATCACAAAATCATCAGGCCGCATCTTCTGGGCCTCCAGTTGAAACCGCACGTACGTTTCACCGGGGAGAAGCACCATCACCGCGGAACCTAAATCGACGATGGGAAGATCGATGGGGTGATCGGCCAGATGACGCTTGCGCCAACTCAACCCGAGCGCTGCCAGACAGCGCTGCTTCGGATTATCCGACTCCAGTTGCTGTTCCAGCTCAGCCTGTGAATAACCGGCTGCAGAACGCAGCGGCAGTCGCAAAGGAACACTTCGCATGTCGAGCTTCGTCAACGGCTGCCGTTTCGCGGCTTTCCAGGATGCAACCATTGCCGCATACAGCCGATCCTGCAGGCCTCGCGTGGAAAGTTCGGAGGCGTCGTTGTACTTGCCCGCCGTGGTGTCGCCAGAACACCCGGAAGCGTAGATTTGAAAAACTGATTCATCCTTTTCCTGGAGCCGGTCACGAGCGAGGCCGGGAAAATCGGCGGTCACACGTCACGACCCCCAGCGGCCCATCGGATGCACCGAGTAAACATGCAGCCCGCAGACTGGTACGTCGCCGTCCCAAAAGCTGAGCGTTTTCAGAAATGGATCGATCTCCCCCTCGGGAGCATCCGCTTTCAGTTTGTCGCCACCGCTCATGCTGCTGCGGTCGAAATGAGGCTGGCCCCTGGCATCGAGATACCGCCGATTCGAGGCGATTTTCTCAACTTTCGCCTGGCTCGTACCAAAGTGAGTCACGCGACGCGCTGCTTTCAATCCCGCCTGCAACGCTTCGGCCGTCTTCTGCACACAACGTTCGTGATAGTCGAAATCAATAATCGTTCCGCCGAGCGGACTTCGATTCAGTATACGCTGTGCTTCCAAATCGGCCAACGGGGCATCGTGCTGGTGGATGGCCGTGACCAGCACGCATTCCCGATTTGTTCCCGCGGCTGCTGCCAGCACATCGCGCCAACGGTCAAAGGCGTCGTTGCGAATTTCGCACCAGTCGATGGAAACCAGCACGATCGGTTGCTCACCTCCCAGCAGTACCAGGCCCTTCGCAGAGAGCGGATCATCAATGGCATGGGCCGGCGGCGGTGTGGTCGTTCCCCCCAGGAGAGGATGCCCCAGCGGAGGAGTCACAACCGCCGAAAAAAGTGCAATGCGAAAAGGGGTCTCGTCCGCGGCGCTCGCCGCATAGCTTATCAGGACCGTACCCGCGACCAGGATCAGAGCTTTCCAAAGCACGCCAGACATTGCCAGGACTCCAGCAAGCAATTTCAAGGGAGAGACATGATGATATCAGGGCGGAAAGGAAAGATTAAGAGACAAAACCGGGACAGGCACCCTTACCTGACAGTTTCTCCAGCGTTTTCTGGACACTCGCGGGAGCCAGTCCCGGTTTTATCAGGCGTTCTAAAGGAAATGGACACAACCGACGGGACGCCCCTGCCCTTTGCGGACCACAATCTCCTGCAGCGGGCTTTGCCCGCAACTCAGTCAGCCGCAGAGCGTCAGGCACGGTCTGTCGTGCAGGAGCCGGGGCGAGCGCTTCGTCACAGCAAATACTTCGGGGTCGCAGACGGCCGTGGTGCAGGTGTTCTCCCGGCGACGCTGCCGCAGGCCGGCACTGCTGCTGGTTCGCGCCGGAATCTCTATTTCCGCCTGAACCACCGGAATGCCTCGGTGCTGGTCACCTGCTCACGCGATTCGTCAGCGGTGCCGGCAGGTGCAGCTCGCGGAAATTCATGTTCCACCGAGTCGTTCGGCAGCCCTGCGGTGTTCCAGAGCCATTCCGGGGTCATTCAGGGCTGTGAAGACGCGATCAAGCAACAGGTGGATTTCCCGGCTGCCGGGACGCAGGGGCAGTGCCCGCTGCAGATCCGCTGCGGCATCCTGCCAGCGTTCCATGGCGGCGTAAACTTCACCGCGAGTGGACAGCATGTCAGGATGGTCCGGGATCAGGTTCAGGGCCAGCTCGACTGTTTCCAGGGCGCGCTTCGGATCTCGAGGTTCCCCCCGCAGCAGTGCGACCGCCAGATTGTTGAGGATCATCGGATTGCGTCCCCGCGTCTGGTTATTGGCCAGTTCCAGCCATGTTCGGGCCTTCGTGTAGTCTGCCGCCTGCAGGTCATGCATTCCCAGAAGATTCAGGATCTGGCCGCCCGGATCACCCGTCAGCCGCAGCTTCTGAATGCGTTCGTATGCTTCGGCTGCCACCGCATGTTCTGAAAATACCAGACGAGCCAGGCGGTCGATGGCCTGAGCATTCATCGGCTGTGCCTCAATGGCGTCGTCCAGCAGTTCCAGCAGTACCGCAGAGTCCCGATTCCCGCTGGACAGCAATTCCGGTGTGAGTTCGGCAGCGGGTGGTACGAGGGAGTCGTACACCGACAGACAGACACGACAGTAGAGTCGTCTCAGGGAGGCGTCGGACGGGATGCGGCCACCGCCGGTGAGCGACGCATGCTGGAGGAATTCCCGGGCTTCCGAGGCGCGGGACCCCAGCAGCAGCAACTGGGCATACTGCTCAGCGGCCGCCACGTTCGCAGGGTTCTCGTCCAGCTGAGTGCGAGTTTCCTGCAGCAGTTCATTCAGCAGAGTGGATGCCTCGTCAGCTTTCCCCCCGGAGATCAGGAGGCGAGTCAACATGAATCGCAGTTCCGGGCGGCTCCCGATGATCGGCCGCAGCAGCTCAGCCGCCTCGACGTCGTTGCCTGTGACGGACAGCAGGTGTCCCAGGAAGACCCGGGGTTCTTCCTTTGCGGGATCGGCATCCACCTGTCCCTGCCAGAAGTCCCGGGCGGCAGCAACCTGCTCTGCCGGGACAGCCGCTCCGAGGGCATGTAACCGGACGAGCTGCTGAATCACGAGGGGATTGGACGGATCCACCGTCAGCGCCTTCAGAGTCATGGCTGTGCTGACGTCGCGATTCAGCAGCGACTCACTCAGTCGCTTTTCCGCCTGCAGAACTTCCAGTTCCGACAGAGCCCGGCGCAACAGCGGGTCGCTCGCCTGTTCCAGGCCTGACACAAGCAGCTGGCGTGCATCCTCGGTCTCACCGAGCTGCAGCCTGACTTCTGCCAGCGCTATGCGAACTCGGACATCCCCGCGATTCGCAGACAGCCGCTCGAAAAGTTCCTTGTCTGCCTTCTGGAGAATCTGCTGCAGTTCTTCGGGACTTCGGTTCAGAGATTTTTTGAGGCGTGCCAGTGCCAGATTCAGCTCCGGGCGTCCCGTGGCCGCCAGTTCCAGATGCTGCTCCGCCAGCTTGGTTTCATTCTTCCGCAGGTATATTTCCGCCAGCAGCCGGTGCGTTTCCGTGTCGTCCGGCCGCTGTCGCAGGATTCGCTGCAACTGACCTTCAATCTGTGCCTCGGTCAGAGGAATTGCGGGTTCCGGCCGTTGTGCCTGCTCGACCAGCCACATGCGAGCGGGTCCGTATCCATCCGTCGTGTCCGGAACCAGATCCAGCAGCTGGGTCAGCCCCCCTGGCCGATTGTGATCGACCAGAAACTTCCCCAGACGGAAGCGATACTGTGGATCGCGCGGACGCAGTTTGGCCAGTCCCCGGAGATAGTTTTCCTGGCGGTCGATATTGCCGTCGCGCGTGGCCTGATCGAAGGCTTTTTCGAAATTGTCCAGCACCGGCTGGTCCGTGGCGTGCCTCAGCCACCATAGCAAGCCGAAGCCACCCGTCGCCATGATCAGAAACGGAACTGCAGCGAGGATGCGGTGATACTCCCGAGAGTCAATCCAGGATTCCACGAGGCGAAACAGCCACACCAGACAATTCCCGGGGTGCAGGACCTGGCGAACACCGGGAAAAACGCGACGTTCCGAACCGCCTCCGTACCAGTCCGGATGTCTTTGTTCGCCTGCAGCCGGGGCGATTTCCTGCGAAGCACTGCGTTTTGAATCGAACCTGGCCATTGACCGTTTTTCCCATTACCTGTCAGCCGGCACGTTGACGGCAGTGAAGTCGACCTATTGTGCCGCATCCCCCTCGGGGATCAACGAATATGCTGAGAAAAACACGGTTTTTTCGCGGGCAATCCGCGAGCCGGCTGTTTCGTTGAACTGGGCTGAAACATTTGTTCAGAGGGCGTACTGACTGTTGATCGGGCGCTGCCAGACTTGAATCCCAAAATTTCAAAAATTGCCAATCCCGTACCAGCAAACAACCTGCGACGGGTGAACCCATCAGATTGACCAGCGCGGCCGCAACCCTCGCTTGACGATTCCGGCCGTGCGATTAAATTGCGTCTCAGTGGTGGTTTGTGGGGGAAAATGGGGCGGAGTGAAACTCGCTGGCCGGAACTTCCCGGATCACACATAAGGTTTCTTGAGTTCTCGATTCAGGTCATTGTCAGGCAGGTCGACAGACGGATTTGATGGCACTTACCGGGACTTTTGATCGGACTCTGGATGACAAGCTGCGGCTGGCGATACCAAAGCCCGTTCGTGACGGATTTTCGGAATCCGAAACGAGTGAATTTTATCTGGCGCCGGGAAATGAAGGGTGTCTGGCCCTGTATTCGCCGGCGGGATTTGACCAGCTGGCATCTCGGCTGGCACAGGTGTCGACAGGCAAGGCAGACGTGCGGAGTTTCTTGCGGCTCTTCTATTCTCAGGCTGAGCGAGTTACCAGTGACCGGCAATTTCGAATTCGTCTGCCGGAGCGGCTGGTAAAGTTTGCCGGGCTGACCCATGATATTGTTCTGATAGGAGTGCATGATCACGTTGAGATCTGGGACAAGGGGCGGTGGGAATCGTTTCTGTCCCGGCATGAATCGCAGTTCGATCAACTGACATCGCTTGCGCTGGAGATCACAGGTTCCTGACGGCAGGCTGAAGTGGCCTGGGCAGTTGGTTTGAGAGGGCTGTGAGCACTCGACATCTCAGGGACGGAGGTGTCGGCAACAGGTCGGAATTTGCCGCTGGCTTTACCGGGCTTCGCGGAAGTTTTGGCGCAGCATGGATGCGATGCGTCCCTGACGCGGTCTCTGTTTCAGAGACCTCAGCCGTCTGCTCCTGTGATCCGGCACGGATGCTGGTAGGGGCAGGCGGCTGATGTGTCAGGGGGACTGCTCCTCAGAATCCGGCAACCGGATGGGTCGTGCGTTCGGGGGTGTCTGGGAATCTGACCTTCGCGCAGCAGCACCTCCCGGTTAGAGTCCGGCAGGTTTCACCGCTTCGGCAGTGTGTGGACCAGTTCCTGCCGATTTCCCCGTCAGTCTCCCGTCCGGCTCAGTCGCTCTGATTGGCGCATCCTGACGTGCCACAGAGCTGCCCGCGCACTGCTGGTGCAGACAGCGAACAGTGATCGCCGCACATGAATTCTCCTGGTCTCCGTTCTGCCCACGTGCCGGTTCTGCCGCGTGAGGTTCTGCAGTGGCTTCAGCTTGTGCCGGGCCTGCGGGTGCTGGATGGCACCGTCGGCGCGGGCGGCCATAGTTCTCTGATCCTGCCGGCGATCGCACCCGATGGAATTCTGATTGCGATGGATCGCGATCCCATGATGCTGCACATCGCCGGGGAGCGTCTGACTCGCGCTGCTGTGGAACAGACAAAGTCGGGGGGGACATCTTCGTACCATCTGATGCCGGGCAGTTACGCTGACTCGGAATCGGTGCTGACACACCTGAACATCCGGAACGTGGATCGAGTCCTGCTGGATCTGGGACTTTCCTCGGATCAGCTGGCCGATCGGGAACGAGGATTCGGATTCGACACCGGCGGGCCGCTGGACATGCGTTTTGATCCGCGAACGGGTCGGACGGCGGCGGAGTTGCTGCAGACTCTGCCTCTCAGCGGTCTGGCAGACGTGTTTCGCAGCTACGGTGAGGAGCCTGCTGCCGAACAGATTGCCCAGGAGATTGTGACTCGTCGTCAGCGTGGCGAAGAAATCCGAACGGCCGAGCAGCTGGAAGAATGCGTCCACCGGGTGGTCGGAATCCGCGACGGTCCCGGGATACGCGGCCGGAAATCCGGGAATCTGCGGTTCGGGGAATACTCCAGGAACCCGGCGACGCGGGTCTTTCAGTCGCTGCGAATCGCCACAAATCAGGAACTGGAACATCTTGATCGCATGTTGCATCAGGTCCTGTCGCAAATACTGCAGCCCGGCGGCATAGCCGTCATTCTGACATTTCATTCACTGGAAGATCGAATCGTCAAGCACGCGTTTAAGGGGCAACACGGATGGCAACTTCTGACGAAGAAACCGATCGAGGCGTCGCCGGCGGAAATCCGACTGAACCCGCGCAGCCGATCCGCGAAACTCAGGGCGATTCAGAGACTCTGATGGCAGCGTTTTTGCGGTATCTGCAGGCCGCGCCGCGACGACTGACGCTCGAGACCCGGCTGGGACTTGCAACTGTCACGCTGCTGGTATTTGCTTTCGGACTGCTCGTTTACCGCAAGGTCGATCTGCACCATCAGAAACTGATGCAGGTCCGATCGGGCGCGGTCAGCCCTGACCCGGGGCGTGGCACGCTTCAGGAGTCGCCGCAAGCCACTTCAGAGCAAGAATCGGACACGGATTTTCGGCCGTCGGCGATATCGGTTTCAGGCGTGGACGTGGCGGAGTCCGCTGTGGCGGAATTTTCGCCGACCATTGCGTCGCCATCCGAACTGGCATCCAGCACTCATCACACGGTACGCGACGAGCGACTGTCACTTCCGGACGCGGTGCTGACTTCTGGTTCCGACCGGGATTTTTCGTCATCGACTAAGCAGGATGAGTCGATCCCGGAGGTTATGACCCCCGACAGTTCTGAGTTCATCGCGGACGCGAGTGTCGGCGAGCAGACGGACACGGCGTTCCCGGCACTCGACGATGACCCGGGCGCCAGCGCGCTCGATGAACCGACATTTGACTCGCCGGGCCCGGCAGCAGCAGACGCGGACCGGGATTCTGGATTCCCGCCAGAACCCACACTCGATTTCGCTGAATTGCCGGAACCGGCAGCGGAAAACGACCCCGAACCAGTCCTGACGGAACAGATTCCGCAGTCAGACGAACCGGTCGGCGAATTCGATCCGTCCGGCGAAACCGCGGTTGTCGTGAGCCCGTTTCTGCCGGATCTGGCCGATCAGGTGGAAGAAGCCGAGCCGCCGATGGAGTTGGCGATGCTGGAGGCACAGCCGTCCTTCGAGACTCAGGACGACCGGTTTGGGATCCAATCCTCCGTGCCATCCGTCACACCACCGGATCGAGCAGCCGTGCCGGACGATCCGGCAGCGTTTCCGGATCTGCAGTTTGCCGCCGATCCGTTCTCAGCGCGGAATCCGGCGCAGCCATTGGGCGGAGCGGGACAGGCGGAAACCGTCCCGGCTGAAGGGGCGTTCAGCCTGGCCGGGTTCAATTACCAGAACACGGAAGCCGCGCCGGTTGACGACGGGGCCACATATGAACTGGCCGTCGTTCAGGAGGGTGACAACTATTCAAAGATCTCGAAGCGAATTTATGGCAGTTCTCGTTATTTCTCGGCACTCGCGGTCTTCAACCAGCATCGGATCTCTGATCCCCGCAGGATGCGGCCCGGGATGAAGATCCTGGTCCCCCCCCGCGATATTCTGGAGACGCGGTATCCTCATCTGTTTTCCGGCCCGGCCACGGGGGCTTTGA
>SYLK01000611.1 GCA_005809115.1 Planctomyces sp.
CTCGGAGCCGCCGTCCGCCGCGTTGCCCGCACACTCCGCCGGTGAACCCGGAGCTCACGGGACCGCCGGGACATCCGGGAAGACAGCAGCGGGACGACAGGACGACGCCGAGAACGGAACGGTGCTGCTGCGATCGCTCGGCTGTGTCGCCTGCCATGAAGTTCCGGGAATGGCGACCGCTGCTCAGAAATCATCGGGATGGACGCATGCCGCGCCATCCCTTGTCGGCCTGGCTCAGCGTCGTTCGAGAGAATGGCTGACGTTGTGGCTGCAGGATCCGGAACGGCTGAACGCCAGTCACCGCATGCCGGTGTTCGAGCTGACCGAGTCGGAACGGCAGGACCTGGTGGCCGCTCTGTCTCCTGCGGCACCTCCGGACCAGCGGGCGGAACCCACAATGTCCGGTGACGTGAATCCGCCGTCGCCCGAGTTCATCGCAGCGGGACGCGCCCTGATCATTCAGACCGGTTGTGCCTCGTGTCATCGCATCCCGGGGATGGAACGACCGGCAGCGGCCGTACGGTCCCTCGTGACGGGGAAAAACTCGTCCCTGCCGAGTGGGTGTCTCTCGGCGGAAGTTCCGGTCCGGGAGGATCCGGCCCGGGAAGATCCGGCCCGGGAAGATCCGGCCGTGCCGCACGGCTCGTCCGTGTCGCCCCGAACCCCGCGGTTTCGGTTACCGCAGCCGCAGCGAGACGAGCTGGCAGCATGGTTCTCCTCGGCGAATCATCGCATCATGGGACGTGGTTCATTCGACCGAGGCCAGTTGCTGACCGTTCGACATGGATGCACCGCATGTCATGATCGGGATTTCCGTCCGGGGCTCTCCGAGGTCGCGGCAGGGATTGCGGATTCCCATGATGCGCTCCGGGGCCGCAGCCAGCTGCTGATTCCGCCCGCGCTGACGGCCGTCGGTGACAAGCTGCAGGATGATGTCCTGAGGCTGGCCGTCAGCGGTAAACAGCCTGTCCGGCGCCTTCCCTGGCTGGCGGTCCGGATGCCGGTGTTCCGCCATTCGGAAACCGACTTGTCGGACCTGCAGGGCTATCTTCGGGCGTCCGATCGGATTCCGGATGAGGCGGACGCAGCGCGCCCGGAGATTGCGGCGGGTGCTGTCGGCGGTACCGCCACCGCGGATGAGCTGCTCCTGGGAAACCATCTCACCGGAGCGGGGGGATTCAACTGTGTGGCATGTCACAGCGCCGGCGAGTTTTCGCCGCGGAACGTGGCCCTCGGAAGTCGTGGATCGGATCTGCTGACAATGGGATCGCGACTTCGCGGTCGATATTTCCTGCGCTGGATGAAGAACCCGATCCGAGTCGTCCCGGGCATTGAGATGCCGGCCATCCGACGAGCAGCTCCGGCCGTTCTGAATGAATCTCTGCACGACCAGATCGCGGTCATCTGGCGGGCACTGAGCAATCCTCGCTTCACAGCGCCCACCGTGGTGAGTCGGTACGAGGAGTTCGCCGCCCTCAGTGCGGGTGAGCGACCGCGGGTGATCAGGGACGTGTTTACGCTCAGCGAAGCCAGGGTGCGTGAAAGCGTGGCACGAGCGATGGCGATCGGCTTTGAGAATCGACACAGTCTGCTGCTGGACCTCGACACCATGCAGCTGCGGCAGTGGACCGTCGGTGAGTTCGCCCGGCAGCGAACCGAAGGCAAGAGCTGGTACTGGAGCCTGGCCGGAGTCACGGTGGCCGAGACAGCGGCGGCGAACGCCACAGGACCCTCCGCAGTGGCACAGTTCACACTGGTCAGCGGAGCCGACTCCGCTGCCACGGAACGACTGCCGGTAGAGGACGAAGCACGCACCGCAGAACTGATCCGATATTCGAGTGACCAGTCCGGCGTCACCCTGCGTTACCGGCTTTATTTTGCGGTGGGAGCGGAGACCAGCGGCCGGGAAGATGCGAATGACGATGACAATGGGGAGTATCGTCCGCTGAGTCCGCTGACGGCGTGGAATAATCCCGACCGGCCGGTCCAGTCCGTAGAAGTTGAAGAGCGAATCGAACCGGTCGCGGTCGATGCAAAGTCAGGCTGGCAGAGGGAGTTTCGCTGGCGGGATGGTCCGCGTGATGCATTCCTGTGGCTGAAACCGGCGCCACTCCACAGCATGGCAGACTTCCAGGTGCTGGAAACTGTTGGCTCGGACGGCCAGCAGCGCAACGCGTCGGTTGTGCGCTGGAAACTGTCGCCGGAAAATGCCGTTGTCATTCGTGCGCTGACTCCCGCTCGGGTGCCCGAAATCTCGCTCCCGGTAACGCCGCGGGTCGTCTCCGATGCGCAGGAAGTCACAACGGTGCCCGGCTTTCGTGGACGCCGGCTGCCGCTGGCCACGACGATTATGCCGACGGCGATCACCTGCCTGCCAGACGGACGTCTCGCCCTGACGTCACTGCGGGGACACGTGTGGCTGGCGGAAGACCGGGACGGTGACGGCCTGCACGAGCAGCTGCAGATGTTCGAGGAAGGGCTGGCCGCACCGTTCGGGATTCTGGCGGACGGTGATTCCCTGATCGTGTCGCACAAGCCGGAGATACTGCGGTTGCGCGACACCGACGGCGATGGCCGCGCTGACCAGCGGGAGGTCGTCGCAGCCGGCTGGGGTTACAGCGACAACTACCATGACTGGACCACCGGACTGATCCGCGATGCGGAGCAGAATCTGTTCGTGGGGCTGGGTACGGACCATGGCCAGAAAGAGCGCAGTCGCGACCGCGATCGCTGGCGTGGAACCGTGCTGAGAATTGATCCGTCCGGAATTCCGTCGCCGGTGGCCTGGGCCCTTCGCTATCCCATGGGACTGGCCTTCGACTCCCGGGGCCATCTGTTTGCCACTGACAACCAGGGAATTCAGAACACATTCAATGAGATCAACCACATCCGCTCCGGACAGCGGTACGGTGTTCCCTCGCAGGCGGATCACTCACAAGGAGTTCCAGACGAAACGGCGGCGATTCAGATCCCGCATCCCTGGACGCGCAGCGTGAACAGCGTCCTGTTTCTTCCACAGGATTCGCGCTGGCAGGGGCTGGCCGGCCATGGGATCGGCTGCGAATACGATCTGCGTTTCCTGATTCGATTCACGATCCAGGATGTTGACGGCGTTCTTCAGGGGGCCGCCTATCCCTTCAGTCGGCCGATGCAGGACGCGGGCGGCAGCAATTTCATTGGTCCGATGTGCTCGGCTGTCAGTCCTGAGGGCGATCTCTACATCGGCTGCATCCGGGACAGCGGCTGGCAGGGCGGCCTGAATACCGGCGCGATCACTCGCCTGTCGCCGGAACCGGAGACTCTTCCGAACGGCATCCAGGAAGTCACGGCAACGGCCACAGGTTTTCGGGTGACGTTTTTTGGTCCGATCGATCAGGTTGCCGGATCAGACCTGACGAGCTATACGATGCGGGGCTATACTCGGGTGTGGGCGGGGAGCTATGCGACACCGGACTCGGACGAACACTCGTGCACAGTCCAGTCCGTGCAGCCGGGAGAAGACGGCCGCACGGTACTGCTGCGGGTCCGGGACCTGAAACCCGGTCATGTGTACCAGCTCAACCTGACCGGTCCGCTGGCCGCAAGTCAGCCCCTGTGGCCTGCCGAGGCGCACTACTCGCTGAAAAGCATCCCGAAAGCGCA
>SYLK01000612.1 GCA_005809115.1 Planctomyces sp.
CGTACTTGTCCACAGCCCGCATCAGCCCCGTGTTGCCTTCCTGAATCAGATCCAGGAACGAGAGTCCGCGGTTGCGGTACTTTTTGGCGATGGAGACGACGAGGCGAAGATTTCCGCCGGAGAGATCGCGCATGGCCTGTTCGTATTCGGCGTGACGTGCAGCCACGGTGGCCATCCTCGCAGCCAGCGCATCCGGCGTATCCATCGTCAGGTCCATCAGATCGTCGAGTTCCTTCTGCATGTTGCGCGTTTCGTCGCTGGCCGATGTCAGATCCTTCAGGTTGCGGATCTGCTCCTGCAGCTGACTCATGCGAATGGAGATCTGTTCGAGCCGTTTCATACACGGCTGCAGTCGCTGTGTCCGCAGACTCAGCTCTTCCAGGAGAGTCACACTGCGGCGGCGCCGCTGTTCCAGCTGCTGCTGCAGCTGCTGTCGCTCCGCCTCCGGCGTTTCTGCACTGCGGATTCGGAGAAAGTCTGCCGCATCGCGCTGCCGGATCGATTCGATCGTGGCGAGGTTAAACGGCATGCGGCCCAGGATCTGCTCCTTCTCCAGACTCTCGGTCATTGATACCTTGATTGTCCGATCAAAGGGCAGTTCACCCTCGTACACCCTGACGAGCATGTCGTAGCAGTAGTTCAGTGCGAACTCATTGCTCAGCAGCGCCCGGCGAAAACGACGACGAGTCACCTCGATCTGCTTGGCGAGATTGATCTCCTCGTCGCGCGTCAGCAGAGGAATCTCGCCCATCTGTGACAGATAGACGCGGATCGGGTCTTCGGTGCCCCGGCCGCCTTCCTCCATCCCCAGTCGGACCTCGGGCCGCCGCCGCCGCCGCGTCACGGGATCTTCCGGCTGGTCCACGACCGGGTCCGGCACGAGCTGCAGGTTCATCTCCTCCAGACACATGATCAGATTGTCCAGCTGCAGCGGATCATCCGCCTCATCCGGCAGAAACGCGTTCACCTGATAGAACGTCAGATGTCCCTGGCGCAGACCGGTTTCAATCAGAGCACGCAAACCCTCATCCAGACGATGCATCAGTACCAGCTCCTGAGGAGTTTACTTCAGTTTGTGTTGACGACCCATTTGATTCAGACGAAAGCTGTACAGCCGATTCAGCGCATCCCGCTGTCCGACGGACAGCTCACCCGCGGACTCCTCGGCCTGACCTGCCGGTTGTGCCGGTTTCAGATACTGCTGCCGAGCCCTTCGTTCCAGCAGTGGCTTCAGCACCCGCAGCAGATGGACGGGAACTGACACACCCCGATCCGCCTCGTGAGGCTGTGGCTGCTCCAGCAGCAGATTTCTGATCCCCTTCTGCGCCGCTGCATCCGCAGCAGCATTGATCAGGCTCAGCAGATCAGCATCTGATTCTGCCGCGATGATCAGGCGATGGATTTCCGGAAGTTCACCCTCTTCGATTCTCAGATCCAGGCACAGTTCCAGCAAACGCCGGTGTCGTGTGTTTTCAAAGTCGTCCGGCCCGATCCGGTGACGAATCAGGTCGATTGTTTCGGGACAGGTCAGTATGATCTCCAGCAGTTCCCGTTCCGCCAGCTCGAACGCCCCTCCATTCCGCGGCACGGCGTCATCCGGTGCCGCCGCAGCCGGGGATGTTCCCCGATCCAGTCGAACGGCCGGAGGCACCGCTCGATTCGATTTCTCACGCAGCTCCCGGAGAATCCGACGGGCCGCGGATTCACTGAGCTGAATCTTCTGACACACGTTCCTGAGAATCAGATCCTCCCGCAGTGAACCGGGCATCAGTGATGACGCCGCAATGAACTCCATCATCTGCGTCAGCACCTGCTGCCGCCCGTTCACCGTCTGCGTGCCGCACACCTGCAGAACTGCCTGCAATTTGTATTCCCATGCTTCAGCGGCTGCCGCGATCCGTTCCTGAAATTCTTCCGCGCTGTGCTGCTCCAGAAAATCGGCCGGGTCCAGCCCCCCCGGAAGTGTCAGGATTCTCAGATCCAGATCCTGGGCCAGAAATCGGGAAATGGAGCGTTCCGCGGCCTTCTGGCCCGCCAGATCTCCGTCAAACGTCAATACCACCTGATCCGCAAATCTCCGCAGAAAACGCACGTGATCCTCAGTCAGTGCCGTTCCCAGCGTTGCCACCACGTTCTTCACACCCGCCTGCTGGCAGGCAATACAGTCCATGTATCCTTCCACAACAATTGCGGTCCGGCTCTTCCGGATTGCCTCCCGAGACCGATCAAAGGCATACAGTGTTCGGCTTTTGTGAAAGATGCCGCTCTGTTGACTGTTCCAGTACTTGGCGTCACTCTCAATGCTGCCGCCGGGCAACACTCGACCCCCGAATGCCACCACCCGTCCCCGCTCGTCAGAAATCGGAAACACCAGCCGACCCACCAGATTGTCATAGTGTCCGTAACCGGACTCCTTGCGGCAGATCAGCCCCGCCAGAATCAACTGCTCCGCGGAAAACCTCCCGCGGGACTGATCCTGAAACCAGCTCCAGTCCTCCGGATGATAACCCAGTCGAAAACCGCGCACCGTGTCGTCCTGCAGGCTGCGCTTCTGCAGATAGGTCCGAGCATTCCCGCCAGCCGCTCCCGTCCGCAGAGCCTGATGCATCAGATTTGCCGCCCAGTCGAGAATGGCGTAAGCGTCCCCCTTCTGCAGCTCCGAGCCCGCTTCTGCCGCCGTCTGACGCCGCTGCGGCAATTCCAGACCAGCTCGACGAGCCAAAGATTCAATCGCCTCAGGAAAACTGACCTTTTCCAGCTCCATCACCCAGCGAAAACAGTCACCGCCCGCGTCACACACCCAGCAGCGATACGACTGCCGGTCCGGATACACGTGCAACGACGGATTCCGGTCGTCGTGAAACGGACACAGACCAACAAAATCAGATCCCCCACGTAATGGCTTCAGCGAGACTGTTTCCGACACCACATCCACCAGATTGGTGCTGGTTCGCACGAGTTCCTTGAATTCTCCATCGAATCCCCGTGCCACAGATCACTCCTCCTGTGAAAGCCTCGCAGCCACCTCCCCCCAACCGGGCCGGCTTCCCTGCAGAACACCTTCAGCATTTCAGTTCAGCACAACCGCGGGAGCCCTGTGACTCGACCGCAAATTTCAAATTTGACGTTTTTTGCCGCCCATCCAGATCAACGACATCGATTCGACTCGTTCGTCTGCCCTCTTATCCATCCGATAAGCCGGGTTGTCGTCTGCTTTGATCGAGGACGGTTTTGAAACGCCGATGAGATTGCTTCCTGAACCCCGTGTCTGGCGTCGGGCAATTCTATACGCAGTTCGACGCCGGTCAAGAAGTTCAGGTCCACTCCGCCGGGGAAACCCCACGACGCAAACGTGTGTCTGGAAAATCGTTTATGATCGCTGCGATATTCCATGCCCGCCGTTTGAGCCCTTCCGCTTCAGCTTCCTCAACCGGACAAATCATGTCTGGCCAATGCCCCTGAAATCGCCAGATACCCCATTTTTCGTGAGCAATTCAGCCGTGATTGCCGCCCTGATGCGTTTCTCGAATGCAACCTCCGGGAATGTTGACTCAGGTCAACATCTGATTCATTTTCGCCTCCTGCCTGCGATGCATTGAAATCCGGAACGCCTGAGTTTCACACACTGATTCCTGAATCATCGCGGTTCCGGCATCGAATTTGTATTGGAATGACATCGCCGGTTGAGAGTGATCGCATCGATCCCGCTCTGCGGCATCGTCCGGCGCGACACTCAGCGAGCGGGCGATCAGAAACGCGGATGATCGGAAAGAATACGAGAATGTCAGCAGGCAGCCCGGATCTCATCGTGATCTGCAGCAGTTCGCCCGGATTCCTTCGCGGAGTGGGTGCGCTCCTGGCCGGTGAATTTCGCTTTCTGGAGTGTTACACACTGCACGAGGCGGGCCAGATGATCAGACTCCATCAGCCGGGGCGGGCTGTGCTGGATCTGCGGGCCGGTTCAGCACGCCAGGCAGACCGTGGCTGGGCCACAATCGAACAGTGCCGGTCCACGCGATTCATCGTCGTTTCATCGCACGAACAGGCTGATGAACCCATGATTCCGCGAGAAATCGTGGGGCGCACCGAGGTCATCCGGGTGTCGGATCGGAATCCGGACTTCGCCGAGGTGGGGCGCGTGCTGCTGACCACAGCGGCCAGAGCGACGCCTCTGACCGGGACGTCGTCCCGCGGCCCCGACAATTCCGGGGAACTCCCGGAATCCTGCCGCAGTGACGCGAAAGTCTCCGGGCATGGCCGCCCAGCCGACACTGACGGGAGCGCAACCGACGGCCCGTCACGGACAGCGTGCGCTGTGCCAGGGTCACTCGTCAGTGGGACTGATTCACCGATCGTCGATCGCTTTCGCACCCGAACACCGGAGCTGCGGCAGATTCTGAAGCGACTGGAAGTGGCAGCCCGTCACAACGTGACAATTCTGCTGATTGGTGAAACGGGCTCGGGCAAGACACATCTGGCAAACCTGATCCATCAGGTCTCACCCCGGAGTGACAGTCCGTTCCTGCATGTGGCCTGCGGGGCGCTGCCTGGTGAACTGATCGAGAGCGAACTGTTTGGCCATGTGAAGGGAGCATTCACCAGTGCCCATGCGGATAAGGACGGAAAGTTTCTGGCGGCCGGCACAGGCACGATCCTGCTGGATGAGATTGACGTCCTCGCGCCAGATCAGCAGGTCAAGCTGCTGCGGGTGATCGAACGGGGCGAATTTGAACCTGTCGGATCCAACGTGACACTGCATGTGAAGGCCCGGATCATCGCGGCCAGCAACCTGCAGCTGCAGCCGCTGGTGGAACAGGGGAGATTCCGCCCCGACCTCTACTATCGCCTGAACACACTCAGCTTTACGATTCCGCCGCTGAGAAAACGCCTGCCGGACATTGAGCCGCTGGCCCGCTATTTCGTCCACCACCACGCGTCGCAGATGGGCATCGAAGTCTCCGAAATTCTTCCGGAGTTCGTGGAGTGCCTGCAGCGATATCCGTGGCCGGGCAACGTTCGCGAGATGGAAAACGCGGTTCGCAGCGCGGTAATTTACAGCCAGAATGGCCGGATGACTCCGGAAACTCTGCCTGTTCATATCCTGGAAGGAATGGCCGGTCCGGCCAGCGACCCGTCGGTGGCCGCGTTCTTTGGCGTGAAGCAGGGCCATTCGCTGGGCAACCGGATCGAACTCACGGAAAAAGACATCATTGAGCAGGCACTTCTGAAACATCAGTTCAGCCGAACAAATACGGCTCGGCATCTGCAGATCAGCCGCGTGACGCTGTACAACAAGATGCGAAAATACGGAATCCTGCCGGACCGGGAGTGCTCAGCCGGAGGCTGATTCTCCGGAAATTCCCCGGAGCACCGCCTGGCCGATGCGCCGATGCCGGCTGTCGCCATGTTCACGCTGAAGTGCCCGTCGCTGCCTGCAGCGAGTCAGTCGCATTGGCGAAGTGACCGGGTATCATCAGATTCCGAGTCCCGCGCTGGCTGATCCCGGTCTGAAGTGAAGTCAGTCCCTTCGGCCCCGTTGCCGCCAGCTCACCTGGAAAAAGTGAAGACAAGTCTTTCCGGCAGTGAATCCATGACCAAGACACGAATCGTTGATGAATTGGGCGAGCAGGCGCTGCTCCTGCCGGGTCTCGTGAATGAAGCCCTCGCGGCGAATGACCGAGCCAAGTATCTGATGTCGCTTCTGCAGGTTGCTCGTGAACGTGCAGACCATC
>SYLK01000613.1 GCA_005809115.1 Planctomyces sp.
AGGCAGCGTTTTTTCACAAAGCGGCCTCCTGGCTCAGGCCCGGTGGGCGTGTGGCGATTTGTGCCTGGCTTGCGGGCGACGATCCGCTGAGCGATGCTCAGGCGAAGGCTGTCGTTGATGTCTGTGAAGGCTTCTTCTGTCCCTCTCTCGGGTCGGAAAGGGACTATGTCACCTGGATGACCGATGCTGGTCTGAGCATGTCCGGTGTGCACGACTGGACCTGTCGGGTCTCACGCACATGGGAAATCTGCCGGGACCGTGTCAGGAGTCGGGGGATTCGGCGACTGGCCGCGTGGGTCGATCCCGGTCAGACGATCTTTCTCGATCGATTTGAGACTTTGCTGGACGCATACAACAGCGGGGCCATGAAGTATGGTTGTTTCGTGGCGGAGAAGAAGCGATGAATACGCTGGTCCCGGCCACAGTCAGGGACGCGTCTCCGCCGCTCCACGTCGGTTCCTGGAAGCGAATGGCGGGATTCGTCTTCGGGATTGCGACGCAGGCCCTGTTTGCGTTGACCGTTGTGGAACTGTTCTCGTTTCTGCGTCATGGACCCGACTCTCCCGGGCAGAACTGGCTGGTGACCGACACGATCCTCGCCCTTCAGTTTGCAGTGCCGCACAGCGTGCTGCTGCATCCGCGTTTTCGCAGCCTGTTTCGTCGCTGGTTTCCCGGTGAAATGCATGGTGTGTTTTTCTGCGCGTGGACGTGCGTCAGTCTGCGGCTGATGTTCCGGTTCTGGCAATCCAGCCGTTTCGTTCTGTGGGATCTGGACGGTCCGTCAGCTGCACTCATCGGAGCCCTGTTCTATGCGTCGTGGGGTTCCTTGATTTACAGTATCAGCCTGACTGGCGCAGGGTTTCAGACGGGCTGGACGCAGTGGCGCTGCTGGTATCGCCGTCAGCCGCTGCCGAGGCGAAATTTCGAGGCCCGAGGCGCTTACCAATTTGTGCGACACCCGGTTTACCTGAGTTTTCTTGGCCTGATCTGGCTGACTCCCACGATGTCTGCGGATCATGCCGTTCTGACAGGAATCTGGACCAGTTACATTTTCGTCGGAAGCATTTTGAAGGATCAGCGACTACTGCTCTACCTGGGCGACAGCTATGCGGAATACATGGCACGTGTGCCCGGCTTTCCGTTAATGGTCGCTGGTCCGCCCGGCAGGCGCGCCCGGCAGGCGGTGCCTCGCTGCGAGCCGCCAGATATATCCGGTCGGACAGCCCTCGGATCTCAGACTGCCCAGACTGCCAGGCAGGATGTGAACTGTGTGGTTCGCGATCACCGATGTGGAAGACCCGGAGCAACCCCAGCATGAGTGCGGGGCCTTCCGAGATCTTCTGCAGCAGGACGACCGGTATCAGGCGTGCTGCGCCATGTGCCAATCGGTGAGACTGATCGGGCTCCGATGAGGCCAACATCCAGAGACGCCTGGTCCCTGCGCTCTCGGCCCGGTCTTCCGTGGCATTTTCGGTTGAGAGCCCGGCCGCTTGTGCTCAAGCCGGTCATCCGTGTGGAAAACGACCAGGCAATGGCCTATGATCGCTGTATGGACTGGCAATTGTCATTCGCACATGGCATGGAGGTCGATCGGTGAGTCAACAGTCGAACTCCATCCGTGACCAGGACGATGACCGGCTCGTGGATGCATTGCTCCAGGGGACCAGTCGGACATTTGCCCTCGCGATTCCCTTGCTGACATCCGAGCGACGGCGACAGACAGGTGTGGCCTATTTGCTGTTTCGAGTTGCCGACAGCATTGAAGACGCTCCGGAGGCAGATGTTTCCACCAGGATCTGGCTCTTGCAGCAACTCCGTGCGGTGCTTGCCGCACGATTCGATACAGGCATCCACCCGTCCTGCATGGGTGATCTTGGAAGACTGGGCGAACTGTGGCCTGCGGAGTGCGCCACTTCTGAACTCTTGCGCCAGTTGCCTCGCCTGCTGATGATTCTGGACAAACTTCCACCATCTGCAAGAAACGTCATTTGCAGATCGGCAATCCAGACCATAGAGGGCATGACCCGAATTCTGGATACTTGCCGAGCCTCCGGCATGCAGATTCAAATGGAAACTGTCAGCGACCTGCAGTCTTACTGTTACGTCGTTGCGGGAATCGTTGGTGAAATGCTGACGGATTTGTTTGTCCTGCATCAGCCGACAACGTGCATTGCGGCCAGCGAACTGCGTTCGTTGTCCGTTGGTTTTGGGGAATTTCTGCAGCTGACCAACATCCTGAAAGATTCCGAGCAGGACGCGCGGGACGGACGAGTCTTCATTCCATCCGGCACATCCAGAGAGACTGTGGTGGAACTTGCTTTCCATGCCGGTGTTGCAGCAAATCGATACATTTGTCTGCTGGAAAAGCACGACTTTCCGGACGACATCACGGCTTTCTGCCGTTTTATCTGTCTGTTGGCCGAGGGCACTCTGAATCGCGTCAGGATCGCAGCCAGTGGCAGCAAGCTGACACGAGAGGAAGTCCTGCAAATGCTGAATGCAGTCAGGCCCTCGTCGCAGGTGATACCGGTTTGAAATGTCCGGCAGAATGATGTTGACCGTGGGAACGCCCTCGATCCGCCATTGCGGGTTTTTTCGAAAAGCGGCATAATTCGCCGGTTCCGCTCAGGAACTGAAGAAACAGGAACAGCAATGACAAGGATGTCAGGCAACAGGAAGAGGGTCTGCATTGTGGGCGCCGGTCCGGGCGGACTGGCGAATGCGATGCTGATGGCTCAGGCCGGGGCGAAAGTCACGGTGTTTGAGCGCGGCGACCGCGTCGGTGGACGGTGCGCGGCGATCGAGGCGGATGGCTTTCGATTTGAGACGGGCCCGACGTTTTTTCTTTACCCGAGAGTCCTCGAAGAGATTTTCCAGTCGGTGGGCCGCAACCTGTGGCGCGACGCCCCGATGACGCGGCTGGATCCGCAGTATCGCCTTGAGTTCGGCGCGGGTGGACGGATCGATGCGACTGCTGACATCAGGAGGATGCGCGCAGAGATTGCTCGGATTGCTCCTCAGGACGCCGATTCGTTCGAACGATTCATGAATGAGAATCGGGTGAAACTGCAGCGTTTTCGTCCGATACTCGAATCGCCGTTCAGCAGCATGCTGGATCTGCTTCGTCCCTCGGTCCTGAAGGCTGCTCCGTGGGTTCGGCCCTGGCGTTCCGTAGCCGATGACCTTGGCAGGCATTTTCAGGATCCTCGACTGATTACCGCGTTCTCGTTTCAATCCAAATACCTGGGAATGTCGCCGTTTCAGTGTCCCAGCCTGTTCACGATTCTGGCATTTCTTGAGTACGAATACGGCGTATTCCATCCGACCGGCGGCTGTGCAGCTGTCAGCGAGAAGATGGCCGAGATCGCTCAGGACATGGGTGTCGAAATTCGGCTGAGTGAAGCGGTGGAGACGCTTCATTTCGATGGTCACAAGGCCGTGGGCCTGCGGTCACGCACCGGTGATCATCAATTCGACTCACTGGTGATCAATGCGGACTTTGCCGATTCCATGCAGCGTCTTGTTCCCGACCATCTTCGCAGGCGATGGAACAACAGGAAGCTGGAACGCAGCAGATATTCATGTTCGACGTTCATGATGTATCTGGGCATCGAGGGCCTTTACGATCATCTGCCGCATCACACGATCTACATCGCCAGGGATTACGAAAAAAATCTCGACGAAATCGACCGGCTGAAAGTTCTGTCTGAGGACCCGTCGTTCTATGTTCAGAACGCCGGCATCACGGACAGCAGTTTAGCACCGAAAGGAATGAGCACACTCTATGTGCTGGTTCCTGTGGCACATCAGAGTCCGCAGATTGACTGGAAGTCTCAGAGCCGCATGTTTCGCGAGCGAGTCGTAAGTCAGATGGCAAGGCTGGGCCTGCACGATGTGAAAGAAAGGATCCGCTTCGAAAAGATCATCACCCCGGATGACTGGCAGAACAGCTACCGGATCTTTCGTGGAGCAACATTCAATCTGGCTCATAATCTCGGTCAGATGCTTCATGCGCGTCCTCGAAATCACTTCGATGATCTGAAGCACGTGTATCTGGTGGGTGGAGGAACTCACCCGGGCAGCGGTCTTCCGGTCATCTACGAATCTGCCCGGATCACAGCGCGTCTTGTGTGCGATGCCCTGAACCTGCCGTTTCCGGAATGTGTTTCGTCGCGTTCCGCGCTGCCAGCGGAGCTGGATCCGCAGCGGAGGGCTGCGTAATGCCGTCGGGATATCTGCGATTGCAGGAAGCTCAGTTTTGTTCTGGTGAAGGGAGGGACCTGCGATGACCGCAGCCCCGGGCCAGACTGCGAGGGAGCGCCTGCGTGTGCACGAAGGTGGTTCCGTGACGGAACCTGCGGTGCAGTTCACAACCATGGACGACACGGTCCGGACCCGGCTGACGACAGCGCGACGGGTCCAGGCGGAATGGTCAGGCCGCTCCGTTCGAGATCGAATCAGGGTTCTGACATCGCTGCGAACGCGGATTGCTGAGAATCCGCGCGGGATTGCCAGTCGTGTGAACCGGGAAAAGGCAGCCGAGACGCTTGCCGCAGAAGTGCTGCCTCTGCTGGATGCCTGCCGATTTCTGGAACTGGAATCGCCCCGCATTCTGCGGGAGAAAGCGGCTGGCCGCCGAGCCCGTCCGATGTGGTTGTGGGGCACGTCTGTGTTGCTGCGTCCGGAGCCACTTGGCGTCGTGCTGGTCATTGGGCCGTCGAATTATCCGCTGATGCTGCCCGGTATTCAGGCACTGCAGGCGATTGCGGCGGGCAACAGTGTCCTGGTCAAGCCAGCGGCGAACTGCTCCGCTGCCATCCAGGCCCTCGTGGATGTGGCGGAGTCTGCTGGTTTGCCGGTGGGGACCATTCAGGTACTTTCCGAGTCTCCTGATGCCGCAGCCGCGGCGATCCGCTGTCAGGTCGACAAAGTCTTTCTGACCGGATCCGCGGCAACAGGACGAGCCGTCAGTCGTGAACTCGCCGACTCGACAACTCCGTCCGTCATGGAACTCTCCGGCTGTGATGCCGTGTTCGTGCTGGACGATGCCGATCCGGAGCTTGTGAGCGATTGTCTGCTGTTTGGACTGACTCTCAATAACAGTCAGACCTGTATGGCTCCCAGGCGAGTCTTCGCCAGCGATTCAATGGCCGATCGGGTGCTGCAGCTGTTACAGAAAAAGATTCTGAGGAGAGAAACTGCAGACGCCCGCTCAGATTCCGGGCCCCCATCCAGCTCAGGCATTTTGGCATCTGTGTGGCCGAACAATCGGGGGCCCGGTCGCGATTATGCCAGCTGTCGTGCTGCGGAGGAGATTGGCAAAGCGATCTCCGGTGGCGCGCGGCTGCTCACCGGATCGGTCGAAACCGGCGGCAGTCAGCCAGTCCTGAAAGGCATCGCGGTACTTGATCGGGTGACAGCCGGCATGTCGATCGCTCAATCGGACCTGTTCGCACCAGTGCTGTCGTTTCTGCGAGTGGCGACAGACCAGATGGCTCTCCATGAGCACGCGAAGTGCCCCTATGCTCTCAGTGCGACGGTGTTCGGCTCACCGGGTCGCAGTCTGGAGTTTGCTCGTCGCGTTGAGGCAGGCTGCGTTCTGATCAATGACATGATTGTGCCGTCGGCAGATCCGCGAGTTCCCTTTGGGGGACGCGGCAGAAGCGGGCACGGAATGACTCGCGGCGAGGCCGGTCTGCTGGAAATGACTCAGCTCAAAGCGATCGTGGCAACTCGCCGACTGTTCAGACCGCATTTGCATTCGCCCACGCCAGCGGATGCGGATGTCCTGGAACAACTCATCTGCCTCGAACATGCCGCAAGTCCGTTGCGGACCCTGGCGATTGTTCCGCGGCTGATC
>SYLK01000614.1 GCA_005809115.1 Planctomyces sp.
GATCATCATCCGCGCTGTTTCACGATCTGGCTGGCGGGAGCCGGCATCCGCAAGGGACTGACTTACGGTGAAACAGACGATTTTTCCTATAATGTCGTGCGTGATCCGGTCCATGTGCATGACCTGAATGCCACATTGTTTCACCTGCTGGGAATCGATCACACGAAGCTGACATTCAAGTTTCAGGGGCGGCATTATCGACTGACGGATGTGCATGGTGAGGTTGTCTCCGGAATCGTCGCCTGAACGCCATTTAGCAGCAGAAAGCCTGCAGCCTTGCCTCTCGTGACCTGTGAATCCGTCATCGATTCCTCCGCCAGCGTCGGCCCCGGCCGAATTGATCGGTGCGTGCAGGCGCTGGCTAACCAGTCGCGGTCGGTGGTAACGGGTCTGTTCGATCACGACTGCGTGTATCTCAACGGTCGTCTGCACGAGAATCCCGGCACGATGCTGCAAGTGGGGGATCGCGTGACGGTGCGCTATGAAACTCACCGCCGCTACTCGCCCAGACCACGACCACGGCGGACTCACCGCGGATTCACTGTCGTCTACGAAGATCGCGACGTGATTGTGGTTGACAAGGCACACGAACTGCTGACGGTTCCCACAGAGAGACAGGAACCCCACACGCTGATCTCCCGGATCAGCGAATACATCCGCCGAGAGCAGTCCGGACGAGGTGCGTTTGTCGTACACCGGCTCGACAAGGGCGTTTCCGGGCTGCTGGTATTTGCCCGGAATCAGGATATCGCATCGCGGCTGCAGCGGCAGTTCGCTGAGCACAAACCGGAACGAAGGTACCAGGCCATCGTGGTCGGAAATCTGCCACAGGAATCCGGTGAATTTCGCAGCTACCTGGCCACCGGGAAATCACTGACGCGGTATTCGACTCGCGATGTCCGGGCCGGTGAACTGGCTGTGACGCGATTTCAGACGCTGCACCGTACCGCAGCGTTCACCAGTGTCAGCGTGCAGCTGGAAACGGGCCGGCGCAATCAGATCCGGGTTCATTTCGCTGAAGCCGGGCATCCCGTGCTGGGGGATCCTCGGTATGCGCCTGAACTTGCGATCAGTTCGGAATGGCCGTGGAAGCGGCTGGCACTGCACGCCGTGACACTGGCTTTTGATCATCCTGTGACGGAAGAACGCCTCCGCTTCGAGTCAGCGGTTCCTGCTGAAATGGTTCGACTGATCCGAACTGCTGGCTCGGACAGCACGGAATCGCGTCGCCAGGCAGTCGCGGCATCACAACCGGAGACCCGGCCGGCGAGACGAAGTGGCAGTGGCCGATCGAAGGGCCGAAAACGTCCCTGGAAAGGGGCGGAATGATCGGTGAGGCAGTTCAGGCGGCGCGACGCGTCACTGCGCACTCTGCGTTCACTGCATCCGCCATGTCGCCCTCCGACGCACTGTCGTCCTTGGACGCACTGTCGTCCTGGGATGCCATGTCGTCCCGGGATGCCATGTCGTCCCGGGATGCCATGTCGTCTTCGGATGCCATGTCGTCTTCGGATGCACTGCCGTCGCCAGGAACGGCCGCGGTTCGCGTCAGTGCCTCACGCCCGGATGTGCTGAGCTGATACTGCAGGCCCATGCTGCGGCCGGTAATTTCGAACTTCAGCATCCCGAGGGCGATCAGACACCCGTGGACTGTCGAGAGCACTGCGGAGTCAACACCGGGCACCTGCTCGACACGATCCAGCCACCCGGCGTAGTCGGGAATACTGGACTTCGCCGCCAGGTCTCGTACGCAGTAGGTCTGCAGCACGGTGAGGCAGTCGCGGCTGAGCAGTTCGGAATAAAGGTCTGTGCCGATCATGGCAGCAGTATCGGCAGACGGGGCGAGGAATTTGACCGGCCAGTGTGTGGTCGTTACGACCGGTCCGAAGCGACGAAAATTCCTGTCGCCGGCGGGGGAATTCCATAACCCCGACTGAAGTTGGCCTCGACGTGTGCTCCCGGGACCGGCCGGCAAATTCCTGGGCCTCGCCGGCACGCGCCACTGCGTTCGTGCCGAGAGAACACGCGATTTCTGCCGATCGGCTGTGGCTGTTTTCCGGAGCGGCTATTCCTTCGAAAGTTCCTTTGAACCCACTATGGTGAGATTCAGGCCGATTTGTACGCTGACAGATTTTTCGCCCACTTTGACGCTGGCCTTGCTGTTCAGATACCAGCCCAGCGAACCTGTCGAAAACTCCTTTACGTCGGCCGTGAGGGGAATTCCGTTGATCGTGACCTCCACGGGTTTTGCATCCCGCAGAAACTCGGCACGTGTGACGGGACAGGCTGATCTGGCCATGCTGGTACCTCCTGTGGCTGTGAAAAGTTGGCTGAGGGATCACGAAATTTCGTGCTCAGCGAGCATTCATTTGCAATTTGCGACTCCACCACGCAGCGGCAGAGCCGCTGAGCAGTATTTCGGCGGATGGTAGCAGCAGTGAATCCGGACTGCCACGGCCACTGCGGGTGTGTCACCGGCTGAAGCTGTGACGAAAGAGTCCCGGCAGGACGTCGGCGTCGAGTGCGGCGAATTGTCCCCGGGCGTAACACTCCCAGGCGATGGCGGCCATGGCCGCGTTATCCGTGCACAGAGCCAGCGGCGCGATCAGAAGTTCGACTTTTTCCTCAGCAGACATTTTCTGCAGACGATCCCGGAAAAGCTGATTTGCCGCCACCCCGCCACCAACACACAGTCGCTGCGCACCCAGGTCGCGGACCGCCTGCCTGGCCTTGCTCACCAGCACGTCCACGGCAGCCTGTTGAAAGGATGCCGCGATATCTGCCACGCGTTCGGGC
>SYLK01000615.1 GCA_005809115.1 Planctomyces sp.
AACCCAGAAGGAAACGCAGGAGAGAGAAATTATTTGAAGGAAACAATCACGGGAAGGAGACGCTGGAAGGATACATCCGTCCAGTATCCGTGCAGGCGTTCTGCCTGCTGAAATCGCAGGCGACGAACGTGCTGTTCCCACCACCGGGATCTGATCCGGCCTGAATCCTTCATCGATCGCCTTCGGCAGACGGCCACGGAGGTTTCGTCAGGGGTTCTCAGTGAGCCTGCGGCAAAGATCAGCGTACTCGTCGTTCAGTTGCTCTTTGCAGAACGCATCCACAAGACCGGCGATTCCCTCGACGGCTTGATTCCCAGCTCTGCCAGCAGTGGGTTTGCGTTTTGGTATGGCTACCTCTTGTTTCTCCCGTCCGGCAATCCCATCTTCATCTCCTTCGTCACCCGCTTCGCATCGAAATCTTCCGGGTCAAACCGCCCGCCAATCCACTTGATCATGCTCTCGTGTTCTTCGTGTTCCGGATTGCGGATGGCTTCGAGGAAATTGCCGTAGCCCCACACGCCGCCGCAATCTTCCGGCGGGCAGGCTCGTTCACCTTCCAGGCACAAGGGATACGCAGCCATGGGATCAACGGGCGGACTGCCCTCGAACAGAACCTCGTGTTCCCAACCATCACCGAAATCGTACTCGTACTTGAAGGCGAAGCGCTTGCCGGTCCTGGGCAGGATTTGACGGAGGTGGGTTTTCGTCGAATCGAAGCACTCGAGATCTTTGAGACCGTCATCAAGGAGTTCAGGATCACCATATCGCTTGCCCTTGATCTCGAATTGGTGGAGATGGCTGTTGGTCCACCCCATTGCCGTCTGGATGTGCTCGTGCAGCCCGTCGAGGGTGCATTCCGGCACCTGGATTCGCCGCCAAATTGCTGGCCTGGCACCGAGCAGCGTGATCTTGAACTGGTAAACCGTGTCAGGCGGTCTGGACTTCCTGCCCGTGACCTTCCCTGGAGCGGCCGGGACCACGCTGGCCTGCAGACAATCCATCAGCTTTCTGCCGCCGAAGAGCAGCTTGATCCGTTGTAGCTGCTTGTCTTCGAGGAGAGATCCAGCCAGGGCCAGCACGATGCTGGCGGTGTCGTCCACGGTGAAGGTGCCGGTCCTGGCCTTGAGTTTCCTCTTCAACGTGGCTGAGAGGCCGGGCAGGTCGGCGGCAATGGCACGCTCGGCTGCGTCGAGAGGGAAGTCCTGGACGGGCTTCTGTTTGACGCCCAGTTGCTCGGCGGCAACGAGGGCCCTGACAGCGCATTCAGCCAGGGTCACCGACTGGTCGATCGGGTCGTTAGTGTTGGATTTCTTGCGGGGCATTGCTTATTCCCTCGTCAGCCTGAGCCATCCCTGGCCGTTCTCAGTTTTCAGAAACCGCCACCTGGGCTGTTTCATCCTCGGCATCCAGGGTCCTGACTATCGTTTCAGAGCCCTTACGGAACAACTCGATCTTCCCCAACAGCCACTTGTGCTGGTTGGCGCATCCTTCTCGAACGGTTCGGTCCGCATCTGGATTTCGGGGATAAATTCGCCCCTGATTCTTATCTGGGTCATTTGTCCCGTCAAGCGGCTGTCCGACTGAACTCTCAATCTCCCCGCTGGCTTGTTGCAGAGTATCGAGTCGTCTTGCAGCCGGGGGGCTATCGAGAACCAATGACAATCTGATTCTCTTGTCACGAGTGTTGGCAAACGCCTCAATCCAGAACGGCGACTGGCCAATGGAGATGTTTGTCCGATGTTGCGGAAGCGGCTCACGCAGGTTTTGTCAGGGGTTCTTACACTCGGGATGCTCGACGTCGATCAGCTCGACGTGCAGGTACTGCTCGTCGGTCTATCCGTTGGCATCGATCTGGGAGCGGACCAGCAGTTTGAGAACGGCTTCATTGTCCTCGACCAGGCGAAGAGTTGTTCGCCCGGAACTTCAGTTGGCTTGAAGCAACACGCTGCACCACATTAATCATGAGAGATTCATTCTGGAAATGACGATTGATCCAGAGACCGGAGTTCGGCTCAGTTCACGAAATCCGCGATGCGTCTGACTGCTTCACGGGATTCCGGAAGTCCTCGGATCTGGAAGACGTGCACCATGCCTGGCCAGATTTCGAGAGTGACTGGAACACCGTCGGCACGCGCCTTTTTGGCGACGCGAATACTGTCGTCCCGAAGCATCTCGTGCTCGCCGGTCTGAATCAGGATGGGTGGCAGACCGCGAAAGTCGCCAAACAGCGGAGATGCGAGTGGATGGCGAGGGTCGGTGGCCACAAGGTAGCGGTCCCGAAACTCCGGCATCGTCCGCGCACTGATGATCGGGTCGCTGACTGACTTCAGGGACTGGCTCGACAGGGTGAAGTCCGTTGCCGGTGAGATCGCAATGGCGCCTGCCGGAAGCGTGCGCTGGCGTTCCCTGAGCGCCAGCAGGGTGGCCAGCGTCAGATTTCCTCCAGCGGAGTCTCCGGCAATGAACGTGACTCTGGCAGTTCCCGGACCAGATGGCCCATTGGCGACGATCCAGTCATGCGCGGCCACACAGTCGTCAAGGCCTGCGGGAAATGGATGCTCGGGCGCCAGTCGATAGTCCGGGAGCAGGACTGCGCATTTCGCCGCGAGTGAGATCTCCGCCGCCAGAGGCAGATAGCTGCCACCGGACCCCGAAACCCAGCCACCACCGTGCAGGTACAGCAGGCGGACATCCGGGTCAGCCTCGGGTGTCATGACCCATTCACAGGGAACATCACCCACCTTGACCCGGGTGAGCTGAACTCCCGGAACAGTCGGCTCTTGTCTTGTCCCCATGCCCGCCCGCAGGCCCGCCAGATCGAACTCCTGATCCCCGAAGGGTGGCGACTGACGGCGCTGCTCCAGATACTGAGCGCCTTCTTTCGACACGTCACGCTGCCAGATCTCGGGGGCGGCGTGACGGCGAGTCGGCTCGAGCAGATCGATGATCGGCAGCTTCTCGAAGACAAGATGTGCCTGGCTGCCTTCATACACGATTCCGACATGATCACGGTCGATGCGGGTCAGACTCGGATAACCGGCGCCTCGGCCTTCATCGAGCAGCCAGTGATGCGAGTCCGGCCACGTCAGCCCGTCGTCGAAGCTGACCTGAACGGTGTGATGCGTGCGACCCTGCTGCGTATGCGGGTTGGCAAACAGCAGCACGTGCTGCTGCCGACCGTCGCGGTCGTAGTCGAATCGCAGCAGACTTCCGTTGCAGTTCGGTTCGATCAGCGTGTTGCGACTGGTGGGGTGAGCCTGCCACGTCTGACCCAGGTCCTTCGTCACGGCAACCGCTCGGAATCGTTCGTGGTCATTGCGGATATTGAGCATGATGGAATCATCACCCAGCAGCGCCGCCTGGCACTCGTTCCCGCCGGTGCAGCCTGGCTGGCCGACTGACCAGCTCCGACCGTGATCACGGCTGGTCATGATCGTCGCGAAAGTGGCCAGTGACTCGCGACCCGTACGGCCCTGCACGGGCATCACAAGCGTGCCGTCGGGCAGGCAGATTCCGGCTTGCGGAGCGGGCGCAAACAGCCACCAGGATTCCTGTTTCAGCTGACGCGTCAGGTTCTCGGGCGGCGACCAGGTGAGGCCGTCGTCGGCCGATCGCACCATCATGAATTGTGCGGTCCTGCCGATCTCGAAGCCGGGTTCCGATCCATCTTCAACCCACTGGTGATGCCCCGGTTTGCCGTTCATCCACAACGCAAAGCAGAAGATCTCGCCCGTCTGCTGATCGACGATGATGCCGGGATCACTGCAGCCATTCTGCTCTTCAGGCAGCCCGCCAAAGGTGCCCATGTCCATGATGACTCGAGGTGCCTCCCAGGTCCGGCCTCCATCCGTGCTGCGACTGAGGCCGATGTCAATGTTCTCCTGCAGGTCACGTCCGGCGCGGCGCCGCATGTCGTAGACTGCCAGCAGGGTGCCGTTCGAGGATGTCGTCAGAGCGGGGATCCGCCAGGTATGCACTCCGTCTTCCTGGTGCTTTCGCAGAGCAATGCCTGTGCGCTGCCTCGCGTTCGCATGGTCCTCTCGCGGCACCACGCTGCCGACGGAGGTCGTGATCGATGTACAGGCCGCCGCGACCTGATGATCCAGACGGGCAGCGTCCTTCAGCCGACACGACAGCCAGAAGACGTTGCGCCCCTCCGCCAGGGACCGATCCACCGGCAGCGTGATCGATTCCGCCGGCGTGACGGACGCTCCGACTGGAACTGCTGCGGAAAAGGACTCCTGATCGCCCGTCCCGAACAGTTCCAGGGCGTCAATGTCGTTCAGGTCATCGGTGCCATCCAGCCGGAACTCCATCGATGTCAATCGCGTCGACTGCCCCGGACTGACGTCGATCGTGACACGCAGCACCGGGCCGTGCGGATTGCGAATCAGGATCGGATGCACCGGGCGGTTGACACGGACTGCAATTCCCTGCTGCGGCTCCTGTGCCCGACCATTCGGCTGTGATCCGATCCCTGCCAGAGCACAAGCGGCGAACAGGACGGAAAACGTCAGCATGCGTTTCATGGAGTCGCTCGATTCTGGTGGTTTGTGGAGTTGCCTTCGTGACACGGCACCAACGCTCGGCAGATGGTCGCGGATTTCTCCGCCGACTGCTACCGTCGAGACCGCCCGAGAACTGCGGCAGCACCGCTGAACCCACCACAAAACGATCGGTCGCCGTTTCCGCCTGGAGTGAAGTCATCAACGCGATTCGCCCGCCGAAAGCTGCCAGTGCTCGTCGAAGAATCCGGACGTCAGTACCGTCTCCGCGACCTGAGTGGCGGCGGAGTCCGGAGAGTTGTGGCCAACGCGGAAGACCGCCCAGTCACCAAGTCGGGGAAAGACCATGTAACTGAATCGCAACTCAGCGTCGTGCCAGGTGTGTCCGCTGTTCAACACCACGTAGCGGCCGTCGGCTCCGGGCAGGGGATTCGGATGGATCAACTGTACGCCGTGGTCGGCCGCCGAGTGACGCGCGGCGCCCACCTGCAGTGTGTCGCGGGTCCATGTGATCGGAAGATGCGGCAGGATCTGGCTGATCCAGCGGTTGCTGCCGGGGTCTCCAAAGAGAATCAAATTGGAACGGTGAATGTCATCCTCAGTCAGGTCGGTGTCGTTCCTGACCGGCAAGTCACCTCGGTAATGACGCCGCCATTCATACGAAAATCGCCTGAGGTTCGCATCAGCCCAGGCTGTCACTTCGGGGTTCCACGCCTGGCCGGTGCCACGCACACACAGAAACGGTCGAGCGAACGCGTCGTCCAGTGGTCCCTGCAGGCCAGGACGTTTGCCGGTGAGCCTGGTGTCGCTGAGCAGTCCTCGACAGCTCCACGTGCCGTTGCACTTTTCAATCACGACCGACTGCAGATGGCTCTGCGGCTGCAGTGGCAGAGAGAGCTTTGTCTGGCCGACGGTCACCTCACCGCCCGTCGCGGACACGGCTGGTGGATGCAGCGCAAAGCGAGTGACGTTGCGCGGCTCCGGCAGACGGATCGTTCCGTCTGCGTCGACCCTGGCTTCGAGATCGGCACGCTGGTAATGGGCCTCCAGCCCCAGCACTTCCAGCCAGTGACAGCGACTGAACTTGAGCGTCCAGGTGACGAAGCGGACCTGTTTCGGAAACGGATCGATACCCTTCGCAGCATGTTCTCCGAGCAGTCGCAGTTGCTCTTTGTGCACCTGTGGCGTGATACTGTGGCCGGCGCCACGATCGACCAGACCGACAAACGGCACGCCTTCCTTTGCGAAGGCTTCTGCGATGAGCAGGTGCGACGAGTAGTACGGGTCCTGGTCTCCCATCGCAGCGACAACCGGTACCATGTGAGCATTCGCGGCGTAATCAATGGCATCCACCAGATGCAGTGTGGTTTTCTGCCACTCAGTCAGCGGCTCAAGCCGCACAAAATGCTTCCAGGGTGAATTGGCGAATTCATAAGTATCCACCGGCCCGGCCGCTGGTCCGATGGCGACGAAACGATCGGGCCGTTTCAGGCCGAGCTGCCATGCACCGACTCCGCCCAGCGAACTTCCTCGCAGCACAATTCGCGAACGATCGATCTGATAATCGCGACAGACAGCTTCGATGGCTTCATCCACATCGGTTTCACCCTCAAAGCGATACGCATTCTCCCCCAGCCGCCCCATGGGATGCACTTCGATGAAGTTGACATCACTCGGCTCAGCGTCGCCGGTATCGCCCGTGTCATGGGACTCCAGGAACTGCAATTCACCCAGACCCGTGGCACTGCGGCTGCCGTGCAGCACAACATCGAGGCGCGTCGGCCTGGCGGGATCATAGCCCGCGGGCACCACGAGACCGTAAGGCTGCACCGAGCCATCGACCTCCGAGACAAAACCGCGAATCGTCCGTCCTCGTTTCATCGTCCACGGCTGCTTCCCGGCGGCGAGTAACTCGGTGCGTTCGCGCGCTCGACGGAGTCCCTTTCGGACGAGTTCGCGGGCCTTCGCATCGTTGACCGGGCCGAAGTCGAGCGCCCAGATGACGCCTTTGACGAAGATCTGCGCGTCGGCCCAGCGATCCTGCGAGACCTGTGGCGAATTCCGCAGGGCACTGAGCCCCTCCTGCAATGGCTGCAGTTCAGCGACAATCGACTGACGTTCGGCATCGGTCAGATCGTCTGCAGAAACGATCGGCAGCGAACTGATCATGGCCCAGATCGCGAGGCCTGCGGCGGCGAATTGAGAGGAAAGAATATACCGCATCTTCGTATTGATCCTGAGAAGTCTGACATCGGGCAGGGCAGGGCAGGGCAGGGACATGGAGTTTCAGGCTGTGTGCCTGAATTCATGCGATGATTTCATCGATTGGCCTGCCGTGATCGATGTCGAGGCGTTTGTGGCCGGGGATTTCAAGCTTGCGGGAATCGAGGCCGAGCTGCTTCAGGATTGTGGCGTGGATGTCGGTGACGTAGTGGCGATCTTCGACGGCGTGGAAGCCGATTTCGTCGGTTGCACCATGGACCACGCCGCGCTTCAGGCCGCCTCCAGCCATCCACACGGTGAAGCCGAAGATGTGATGGTCGCGTCCATCCGAACCCTGCGAACCGGGTGTGCGACCGAATTCGCTGGCGAATATGACCAGTGTCTCGTTCAGCAGACCGCGTCGGTCCAGATCCTCCAGCAGGCCGCCGACCGGCTGATCGACAGCCAGCGAGTTTTTCGCATGATTGGTTTTGAGACCGCCATGCGCGTCCCACGATCCCGCGCCCCCCGCGCCATGCTGAATCTGGATGAAACGGACACCCCGCTCCACGAGCCGCCGGGCTGCGAGTAACTGCATGCCGAAGTCGCGGGCGTGCGGCTGGTCAAGCCCGTAGAGCGCCTGGGTTTCGGCGGTCTCTCCTGAGAAGTCGACCGCTTCCGGAATCGATTGCTGCATGCGGAAGGCGAGTTCATACGAGGCGATGCGGGCCGCCATCGCCGGGTCGTCGGGATACTCGACACCACGCAGCGCATTGAGGCGACCGATCAGGTCCTTTCCGATCGCCTGCGACTCGGCAGAGAACGGCCGCGCGGGGCGGCTGAAGTCAAGCGGGTTGCCGGGATCGACCCGCAGCGGGACGGCATCGTGCGCGGGACCAAGATAGTGACCGTCACGCTTGTTCCAGTACTCGCGATTGCCGATGGAGATGTATTGAGGCAGATTGTCGTTGAGCGAACCGAGCCCATAATGCACCCACGCCCCCAGGTTCGGGAAGTCTCCGTCGTTCTGGTGACGGCCCGAATGGAACTGAGTCTGGGCTCCATGATTGCTGTCGGTCGTCCACATGGAGCGAACGATTGCCAGCTTGTCGACTTGCCTGGCGATCTGCGGAAACCAGTCGCTGATCTCGATGCCGCTTTGACCGTGTCTGCGAAACCCGATCTGCAACGGATAGAGCGTATTCCGCTGATTGCCGTTCGCGTCCGGCACGACCAGTCGCTCCAGCGCCAGTTTCGCGGGATCCTGGGTATCTGCAAAAGGAGTTTCCGCGATGGTCTTTCCACCATATCGGGTGAGCATCGGCTTCGGGTCAAAGCTCTCCATGTGGCTGATACCGCCGTTCATGAACAGCCAGATCACGCTCTTCGCCTGCGGTGCAGAATGCGGCTGGCCGTTGGGCGGAGTCCAGTGTCCATCACTTCCGACACCATCTCGCTGCAGCATGGCCGAGAGGGCGAGGCCGGTAAAACCCATGCCCACGTCGGCGAGAAACGCGCGGCGGTCTCGGGACGGGGAGCGAGGGAGATGCGGAGAGGGGGAGATTGGCAGAGTCATGGGACGGGCCATTCTTTGGAGGTAAGGATCTAACGTAAGGTCACGAAGTCGTTGTGGTTAATCAGCGTCCAGACGAGGTTCGCCCTGGCTGATTTGTCATTTCCACCAGGGAGCGTTTTCCACGCTTCCAGAGCGGCTGCGCTTGCTGCCATCTCATCCTGATTCGGATTGATCCCTGTGACGAATCGGAATGCGGTGTTAATGAACGGCGCGTCATCGGGCTGATTCTCGGAGAGTCGCAGGGCGATTTTCTCGGCGGCATCGAGCGCAAGCTGGCTGTTCGAGAGGGCGAGGGCCTGTTGCGGGACGATGCTCTGTTCGCGGCGGTAACAATCCTTGACGAGCGCCTCGTCGAACGTCGTCAGGAACAGGTTGCGTTCGTTGTTCGAATGGAAGAAGTAGAGGCTGCGTCGTGTTGACGTCTCCTGCTGGCCGGATGGGACCGGGGGACCGCCGACCGTCGGGTCGAGCGTCCCGGCCAGAGCCAGCAACGAGTCGCGGACGAGTTGTGATTCCATGCGTGTCGGCACGCGACGCCACCAGAGCTGGTTTTCAGGGTCCTGCTCCGCTGCGAATTCGTTTGCGGCCAGAGACGAACTCATCCGATACACCGCCGAATTCACAATCAGCCGATGCACGTGCTTCATGCTCCAGCCGCTGTCGATCAGTTCGCTGGCCAGCCAGTCGAGCAGCTCGGGATGCGCGGGCGGAGTCCCTTTGCGACCGAAATCAAACACGGTCGGAACGAGCGGCTGACCCATGTGGCGCGTCCAGATATGATTGACCGCCACACGTGCGGTGAGCGGATTTCTCCGGTCCGTGATCCAGTTTGCCAGAGCCGTTCGGCGTCCCGAACTCTGTGGAGGGAACCCGACCTCCGGGTCATCCCTGGTCGAGTTGAAAAACCGCGTCGGAGTCCACAAAGCGCCAGTGAACTTCGCCCAGGAATCGGTGGGCTGGATCTCGGCTTCTGACGCCTGAATGGCTGTCTCCAAAGCATCGCGTGCTTCCTTCAGGGTCTTCTCCGCGGCTTCCTTCGTATCGGCTGCGGCGCGCTGCAAAATCTGTTCGGCAGAAGCGAGCCTGTGACGTGCCTGGGCCACGGTCACGAGTCGTTCGCCGCGAACTGCAGCAGCGCCTTTCTCCTGACGAGTCGATTCTTCCCCGTTCCATTCCGCCCGCTGGGCCTGAGCGCGTCGTTCAACACTCTCCAGTTCGGCTTGCGCCACGGCCAAAGCGGCTTCGGCAATCGTCTGTTCTCCCCGAGCTTCGGTGACGGCCTTTTCGGCCACCTCCTTGTCCTCTTTCTCTTTCCTGGCTTTCTCTTCCACCTGAATGGCAGCCAGCACTTTCTCCTGTGACTTCATCAGTTCCGACTCGGCGGCGGTCACGCGATTCTTCGCAGCGGCGATGTACGCATCGAGCACCCACGGCCTGCGCTCCGGCTGCCACGCTTCGACAGGCAGCGAGACTGGTGCGATCCTGAGTTCGTCAAACGCCAGAATTGCGGGGACTCCAGGTGCGATGACACTCGATTTGTCGGGATTCCGTTCGTCGCCACGGATGTAGAGATAGGTCGGTTCTTCGAGAAGTCCGTCGAACGCGCGCGGGATGCCGTCCTGTGCCAGATCGGCTGCACCCGGCGCGACGTCCAGTCGTACATGATACGGTTCAAAGAACGCGCGCAGGCGGTAATAATCGGTCTGCGCAAACGGGTCGTACTTATGGTCATGACAGCGCGAACAATTCATTGTCAGGCCGAGAAAGCCCTTGCTGACATGCTCGACCGTTTCCTCCATCCACTGCGGACGGTTGAACAGCCAATAGTTCCTCGCGAGGTAGCCGGATGCTCGCAGCCTGCTCAGGTCATTCGGGTATCGTTCGTCCGCTGCCAGCATCAGCCGAACCATCTCGTCGTACGGCGTATCATCGTTCAGCGATTCGACAATCCAGTCGCGCCAATGCCAGATGTGCTTCTGACTGTTCCGCAGCTGGTCCCCCAGTCCCCACCAGTCGCTGTATCGCCAGATGTCCATCCAGTGCCGTGCCCAGCGTTCTCCGTGCCGCGGATCATCGAGCAGACGTGCGACCGCCTGTTCGTACCACTGCGGGGCCGGATCGTGTTCACACGACGCGATCTCTTCAAGTGTCGGTGGAATGCCGATCAGGTCGAGATGCAGCCGGCGCAGCAGGACGATGCGATCGGCCTCCGGCTGCGGTGAGATCCCGTGTTGCTGATGCCGCTGCTGCAGGAACGCGTCGACAGGATTGCGAACCCATCCGCTTCCGGTCTGCGGCACGGCGGGCCGTGTGATCGGCTGAAAAGCCCAGTGCTTTTGCGGATCGGCTTCTGGCTGCTCATCCACTGGCCCCTTCGCCCCGGCTGCGATCCAGCGTTTCAAGAGCTCGATCTGCGCCTCGGTGAGTGACTCACCTTCCAGCTGAGGAGGCATGCGCTCGGCTTCGTCCGTGGCAGTAACGCGTTTCAGCAACACACTCGCCGCCGCATCACCCGGCTGAATCGCCGCTCCGGAATCCCCGCCCCTGATCGCCAGCGCCGCCGTATCCAGTCGCAGGCTGCCCTCCTGCTTCAACGCGCCATGACACGCGTAACAGCGTTCCCGCAAAAGCGGCTTGACCTGCTTCACGTAGTCGACCTGGTCGTTCGCTGATGCAGCAGGCAGAACGAGGGGGCAAAGCAGAGAGACGGCGAGGGGGAGAAAGAAGACGATCCGGAGGCAGGCGGCACGCCACATCGGCTGCCTGCAGGCTCGAGTCACATCTGGTTCAGCGGACATCACAGGTACTCTCATGGTCAGTCTCCCCCTCTCCGCTCAGCGTTTCCCCAGAATCGGGTGGTTATTGAGAATATGGTGAGACAGTGCTGTCTTCGCATCTGCCCAGTTCTTCTGCAGGAGCGCGTTCAGGATCTCGCGATGCTGGCGGATGGTTTCCAGCGCGACCTCGGGTGCATGATCTTCCCATTCGAACAGCAGCCGGTAATACCGTCCCTGACGGTTGAAGAAATCGCGGATGTAGCCGTTACCGGCTCCGGCGATGAAGTAGTCGTGCAGGGTCTCATCAATCCGCGGGACATCGTCGGCAGAAGTCGGCAGGTGGTTCGCGTCGAGCATACGATGCAGGTCAGCAGCGACGAGTACTGGCCGGGCCAGGTCCAGGGCTTTCAGCTCCAGCACTTCACGGATCTCAATAAACGCCTGCAGGTCGTTCTGGCGAAAAGGCCGCAGCCGCCAGCCGCGACGCGGGACGTGATCGAGTACTCCTTCCCCCGCCAGTCGCTGCAGGATGCTGCGAATCGCCGAGCGGCTGATTCCGTACTTCTCGGCAGTGGCCTCTTCACGCAGAAAGACCGCTTCTCCCTGAAGCGAAAGCTCAACCAGGTCGCTGGAGATGATCGCGAAGTGGTCGGGCGGTAACTGCGGAGGCTTGACCGGTTCCCGAGTACGACTCCGGGCCTGTGGCACCACGATCAACCGACGATTCGGCCCCTTCACCACCAGGCCCTCATCGATCAGTTCAGCGATCGCCGTCCGCACTGGCGAGAAGCTGACTTGATAATGCTCGGACAGCGCATCGATCGTCAATGGCGCGGGAAGCTCCTGCCCCGATCTCAGTCGGGCCGAGAGATCATCACGGATGTAGGCGGTAATTTGCATCTCATAATTCTACTTGATTCTGTCGACAAAGGCAAACGGGCTGCGGAAGGTGGTCTCAAAGGTTGTCGTTACTCGTCCGGAATGTCGCCACGAATGCGCGACTCACGCAGGTCGTGCCAGGGCCACTCAGGCGGGAATCCAGGGTCCGGTCACGGCGATCGCTTCGTTTTCGCCAGGCCACGGGGGGCATTGTGACCGCCACTGCGGAAAGAAGATGTCTGGTCTCGATGTTCAGCTGACAGAATTGTTTTCGGAACTGCTGGGTTTTCGAGCCGGGACCGGGGCAATGCAACTCAGCGGCCAGGAAATGTGGATCGGCATGGTGCGGGATTGACCCAGTCACTTGACAATCGGACAGCGACCGAATTAATGTTCGCCCGGCTGAGTATCAATATCAGAGCTGACCGGAACAACCGGAGGCCAATGTATCCCGCTGCGGGTTTGCATTGGCCTTTTTTTTTGCAACGTAAGGACCAGCCAGAAGATCAGTTGCACCAACTCATGAGAATGTCGGCCGAACAATCCGCCCACTTCGGATTCCGTCTCGGAGGATCAGCGCGTCAGGCAGCGGATGATTTCACGGTTCAACCCTGCGGGCCGGTGCATTGATCTCACGCTGCGGTCAGGCAGCATCGGGATTCGCGTCAGAATCGTGGCGGCTTCCTGATTCGAATACTTGTGCAGCGGATTTCTTCGCTGGTATTACGTTCGGCCGCGTGCGGCTGACTGAGGGAGTTTATGACAATGCCTCGCTGGTATACTGACAACTCGCTGTCCATCGGGCGCACGCCACTCGTACAGCTCAATCGAATCACAGATGGTGCGTCGGCGACGGTTCTGGCGAAGATCGAGGGCCGCAATCCGGCATACTCTGTGAAATGTCGGATTGGGGCTGCGATGATCTGGGATGCTGAGCGGCGGGGGCTGCTGGGAGCGGGGCGAGAGCTGGTCGAGCCGACGAGTGGAAACACCGGGATTGCGCTCGCGTTTGTCGCGGCTGCCCGGAGAATTCCATTGACGCTGACGATGCCTGACACGATGAGTATCGAGCGTCGAAAGCTGCTTGTCGCTTATGGTGCGAAGCTGGTACTGACCGAGGGCGCGCGCGGGATGAGCGGAGCAGTCGCTCGTGCGGAAGAGATTGCCGCATCAGACCCGGGTCGATTCGTGCTTCTGCAGCAGTTCCGGAACCCTGCAAATCCCGCGATTCATGAGCAAACCACGGGACCGGAAATCTGGGAAGACACCGATGGCCTGATCGACATTTTTGTCTCGGGCGTGGGGACCGGCGGGACGATCACCGGTGTCTCGCGATACATCAAAGGCGTCAGGGGAAAGCCGATCCTGTCGGTGGCGGTGGAGCCATCAGCCAGTCCGGTCCTGACTCAGCACCGGGCGGGTGAACCGTTGAGGCCTGCTCCGCACAGAATTCAGGGCATTGGAGCGGGTTTCATTCCGGCTGTGCTGGACCTTTCTGTCATCGACAGTGTTGAGCAGGTAACCAATGAAGAGGCGGTGCACTTCGCGCGCCGACTGGCCATTGAAGAGGGTATTCTCGCTGGGATTTCCTGTGGGGCTGCGGCAGCGGCGGCGGTTCGAATTGCGAAGCGGCCGGAGAATGTCGGCCGGACAATCGTGGTCGTCCTGCCTGATTCCGGCGAGCGATACCTGTCCTCAGTTCTGTTTGATGGCATGTTTGACGCTGATGGAATCGCCCGATGATGCCCTTGCGGGGGCTCACGAAGTCTGCGAACGGGGCTGTGGTGCTGCGGTGGGAGCCGCCGGTGCCTGGCCACAACAACCGGGAGATGCAAGTCTGATGCCAGTTTTCAGTGACAATCTGCAGACGACTGGACGTACTCCGCTTGTGCGAATCGGGCGGATGGCCAGGGGGTTGAACGCCACTGTCCTTGCAAAAATCGAAGGCAGAAACCCGGCATACAGTGTCAAGTGCCGAATCGGTGCGGCGATGATTCTGGACGCTGAGATGTCCGGCAGGCTGCGGACGGGAATTCAGGTTGTTGAGGCTACCAGCGGGAATACTGGAATAGCGCTTGCCTTTGCCTGTGCTGCGCGGGGCTATCGCCTGACACTGGTCATGCCGGATACGATGTCCCTTGAGCGCCGGACGCTGCTCCGCGCATTTGGCGCACAACTGGTGCTCACCCCCGGGAATGACGGCATGAGTGGTGCGATCCGCCGCGCTTCGGAAATGGCCGCCGAACCCGGGTGGTTTATGCCGCAGCAGTTCGACAATCCAGCCAATCCCAGGATTCATTTCACGACGACTGCTCCGGAAATCTGGAATGATACAGGCGGAAACGTCGACGTCCTTGTCTGCGGTGTTGGAACTGGAGGGACCATAACCGGCGTTGGTCAGTACCTGAAGCGAGAGAAGCGGCGATCAGTTCATATCGTCGCCGTCGAACCATCCGACAGCCCTGTGCTTTCCGGAGGTTCGCCGGGGAAGCACCGGATCCAGGGGATTGGTGCCGGGTTCATCCCCGGCGTCCTCGACCGCACTCTCATCGATTCGGTCGTGGCGGTGACTGACGACATGGCAATTACAACGGCCCGCCGGCTGATGATTGAAGAGGGTATTTCCTGTGGAATCAGTTGCGGTGCAGCCATGGCTGCGACCCTGGAAATCGCCGGGCAGGCACAATTCTCCGGAAAAACGATCGTGACGGTCCTTCCGGATGCCGGCGAACGGTACCTGTCAACGGCACTGTTTGAGCCTTACCGAACGCCTACCGGAATGGCGCATCGGCCCGAATTGTCACCTTACCCGTTCGACTCCGGGGATGATTGATCGAGGATTTGTCGCTGCATTGGTTTGCGGTGGACCACGGAGTGAGGAAGCCAGGGACATTAACAGTGGCCTTGTCGGACTGACCTTCAGAAAGGGCGTTCAGCACTATGACGGATAACCTGCTGCAGCGGAGTGTGACGACGACGGTGGCTCGCAATCTGGCGAGCACAACGAAGACATCACCGAAGATGATGTCGATTACTCCGCGCTGGCTTCTGAACATGCTGCCGTGGGTTCAGGTGGACGGTGGGACATATCGGGTGAATCGTACGAAGATCGAGCTTCCGAAGGCGCAGCGGATTGATATAGAGCTGTCTGCCGGCGGCGCGACGTTTGCGCCGGAATCGTTGCGGAGCGTGCCGATGTTTTCGGGACTTCCCGATGCGATCGTGTCGCGGATGGCGAACCGATTCCGGACGGAGGAGGTGGCTCTGGGCAGTCGTGTGATCTCAGAAGGTGAAGACCGGAGCAAGTTTTTCATAATTGCTCAGGGACAGGTCGAGGTTCTGAGCCAGGGGATTCACGGGAGCAATCTGCGGATTGCGCTGCTGACGGACGGTGAGTACTTTGGGGAGACGGATCTGGTGCTTGACCGTCCCTCGGACGTGACGGTACGAACAATCACGCCGTGCATTCTGCTGACACTGTCGCGGGATGATCTGGATCTGGTGTTGTCGGAGCTGTCGAATCTGCGTGCGGAGTTTCAGCGGGCGATCGATCAGCATCAGGAGTTGCAGTCAACCGTGAACCGTTACGGTGAGCGGAATATCGATCTGGTCTCGGGATTCGCGGAGAACGTGGAGATCCCGGAGACATTTGTGGATTACAGCGCGACGCCCCGGGAGTATTCATTGTCTTCCGTTCAGACGGTGGTGCGGGTGCATACACGGGTATCAGATCTGTACAACGGTCCGTATGATCAGCTTGAGGAGCAGATGCGTCTGACGATCGAGGGGATCAAGGAGCGTCAGGAATGGGAGCTGATCAACAGTTCGAAGTTTGGTCTGATCCATTCGGTGGATCCGTCGATGCGGATCAGCACACGTTATGGCGCCCCGACTCCGGATGATCTGGATGAACTGCTGGCACTGGTGTGGAAGAAGCCGGCCTTCTTTCTGGCCCATCCAAAGGCGATCGCGGCATTTGAGCGGGAATGCACATGGCGTGGGGTGCCGCCGGTAACACAGAGTCTGTTCGGGACGCCTGTGATCACATGGCGTGGGGTCCATCTGCTTCCGTGTGACAAGCTGGAGGTCAAGAGTCGGTATCAGTCGAATCAGTGGTACGGGACGACGCGGATTCTGCTTCTGCGCGTGGGTGAATCGGACCAGGGGGTGGTGGGGCTTCATCAATCGGGAATTCCGGGTGAGATCATGCCCAGTCTGTCAGCTCGGCTGATGGGGCTGGACAGTCTGGGCGTGGCGTCCTATCTGCTGACGCTTTATTTTTCCTGTGCCGTGCTGACCGATGATGCACTGGGAGTTCTGGAGAACGTCGAAGTCGGCTACTACCACGACTATGAGAACAAAAAGCAGAAGGTCAAGTAGGTGACAGACGGTTGACTGACCTTTTCGCGGACGCGGTTTACCCGGAAAGGTCGGGGATCCGAATGATCGTGTTCATTTCTCGGGGCT
>SYLK01000616.1 GCA_005809115.1 Planctomyces sp.
AGGAGCGAGGAGAAGACGGGACATCCCGTCGCCGACGAGCGACGCGGCCTGAAACGTCACCACGAACGTCCCGCAGGGTTGTTTCGAGAGCGGCCGATCTGCGGCGTCATCGCTCCTCGACGACATGTGTCGCCTCGTCACGCTTCCTTGCATCTCGACCACCCTCGAAACAACGCGGCCACGGAGGTTTTGTCAGGGGTTCTTAATCCCGTTCGCGGTCAGTTTTTCATAAAGCGCGTCAATGTTGTCGACCTGCAGCGCAACGTGGTTGCAGCCGACGTCGCAGGCTCGCACCGGCTGCGGCACTTTCTGCGGATGCGACCGGTACTGCAGCAGTTCGATCGAAACGCCGTCAGCCGCCTTCAGCTTGATCATGCGGACATCGGCTCCGGGAACGCCTGTAACCGCCTGCACATACGGACTGCTGTCCTGGAAATCGGCCCAGGGCTCCATTCCCAGCAGGTCACGATAAAACCACAGTGATCGCTCCAGATCACTGACCACGATGCCCACATGCCGCACTGCCGTAATTGTCATCACGCGATTCTCTGATGTTGACCGTGATCTGGGCGTTTCCCATGGAAGTTACCCGAAAATATCTGCCCTGCAACTCCTGGAGCCTACATTCCATGGGGTTTTGCAGGGCCCGGACGGCGGTCGCCGTAAACCGTGCTGATCGCGACTGCGACACAATGGGACAGTACGTCAGCGGCTTCCATGGCCGCCGCGAGGTCCATGCTGAGGGGAGGTGTGAACTTGATGAATCCGCGATGCGTGTAGAACATCAGCAGTCCACGGCGGAGCGCTTCATCCACCACCGCATCACCCAGCACGTCGTCCGGCTCGCCGGTGACAGGATTTCGAAAATGGATGGAAATGAACAGCCCCGGGCCGTGGACGGAGAGTACGTGATCCGCAAAAGGCTGCAGCAGTGTGCGCAGTCGGGCTGAAACGAGTCGACCGGTTGTGTCCGCTGCGGCAATCAGCTGCTCATCCTCCAGTACCTGCAGATTCGCCAGAGCTGCCGCAGCACAGACGGGATTTCCACCGTGCGTGCTTGACATTTCGCCGGCCGCCGGTTCATCAAGCAGATCGCGGCGACCGAGCACAGCCGAAACCGGAAGACTCGACGACAGTCCTTTGCCCAGTGTGATCAGATCGGGCGTGATTCCGCAATGCTCAAAGCCAAAGAAGCGGCCCGTACGCCCGCAGCCGGACTGAACTTCATCAAAGCACAGCAGAATGTCATGTGCCCGAGCCCATTCCGCAAGTGCCCTGGCGAAATCACCGGGCATGGGCCATGTCGCCCAGCCGGGAACGGTTTCAAGGAGAAAACCGGCGATCTGCTGCGGACCGACGTTCTGTTCAGCAAGCTGATCGAGACAGCTCCGGAACGCCAGCCGGCCTCCCGGATCTTCGGCCGAATTGCCCCACGGCCATCGGGGCCCGAATGGAAACGGAATCTGATAGTGGTGCACCTGACTGCGGCTGATCCAGTCACTGGAGCGAGGTTTTCCCGATGCCAGTGCGGCGGCCAGTGTGCGTCCGTGATAGCTGTCAGAGAAGCTGACGATCCCCACTTTTTCCGGATGCTGCGATCGGCCGTGTCGCCGCATCAGCAGCATGGCACATTCCGTCGCTTCGGTGCCGCTGCTGAACAGGATCGCTTTCGAATCGGGAATCGGCGACAGCTCCACAAGTTTCTCGAGCAGTGCCAGCCGCGGCTCCTGGGCGAAGGCATAAGTGAACAGCAGCTTCTGATCGACAGTTCGCTGGATCGCCGCTGCAATCCGCGGATGGGCATGCCCGGCATTGGCTGCCACGATTCCGCTGGTCAGGTCGATCCACTGGTTGCCATCAGGATCTCGGACGAGGAACCCTTCGGCCTGATCCCATGCGATCGGCGGCATGCCCGACATGGAACGTGGCTCCACCACCCGCAGACGATCAAGCAGTGTCTTTGACTGAGGCGCGGGGATCGGCGTGACGATTCGCCGCCAGGTGGTCTGGATCCGGTTGAAATGATCCGGTTCCGACGCAGCCAGAAATCTGTCGATTGCCGCGCGCGTCCCCCGCCGATATTCCAGCTCGTCCAGGTCCCGCGACGCCACCTGAACGAGGCCTGCCCCGTCGACCCGATGAGACCACTCGACGGCAAATGACCAGGGATGGACGTAGTCGTCTCGGCAGCCGACCACCAGCAGCGGCAGGGTGAGATCTCGCAATTCACTCCAGCCGGAAATCGGGCAGTCCCGGGGAATACGCTGCAGACGGACGGCACGGTCCGCCGCAAAGGGCTTGCGAAACTGTTCGGCAAACGCCTCGGCCACCAGTGGCTCCTGCGCCCGCAGCATGCGGCCGCTGGGGGACTGCTCAAACTGTTGACAGCCCTCGTCCGGAACATGCCGCTCCAGCAGCGTTCCGACTTCGATCAGCGCGCGGAGCGGTTCCGGTGACGCCTGATCCAGCCATGCCGGTCGAACCAGGATCAGGCGGCTCACGAGTTTGGGAAAATCCAGTGCCAGGCGGACGCTGACACCCGCGCCCATAGACACACCTCCGAGAACGCATTGCTGAATTCCCAGGTGATTCAGCAGTGCCCGCAGGTCGGCCGCGAACTGTCGAAAACCGAAGGCCCCCGCGGGTCCGACGGGCTGCGTGCGTCCGTGACCCCGGGCATCCCAGATCAGCAGCGAATATCCCGGCAGTTCGCCGAGCAGATCGCGGATATTCGTCGAATCGCCGGACAGGCCGTGGCAAAACACGACCGCCGGTCCGCTGCCCGACTGCTCATAATAAAATTCCACACCATCATGCTGAAAAACGGGCATTGAGAACTCGCATTCGCGGGCGGCAGAATTCTGGAAGTTACCCCAACTTCCCCAACTGGGAAGAAAATTGCCGGCGGCGAAAATTTTTCCCAGTCTTTTCGGCGTGCTGTTTTCGTAAGTCGTTTGGCGTCGGTTTGAAACATGATGTAGTGACGACCAGACCTCTTGGCGGTCTCA
>SYLK01000617.1 GCA_005809115.1 Planctomyces sp.
GAAATTATTTGAAGGAAACAATCACGGGAAGGAGACGCTGGAAGGATACATCCGTCCAGTATCCGTGCAGGCGTTCTGCCTGCTGAAATCGCAGGCGACGAACGTGCTGTTCCCAGCTTTGATGAGATCAAGCCGAGTCGTGAACCGCGCATCCACTTCCTTCTCATCCTTCCACAACAACTTTGACCCATCAGCCGGATCCATCGCCCTCGATTCCTCAATTGTCTCCGCCAGAATCAGGGCCACCACAGGACGCCCATCCGCTGCGGAGGGCCTCATGTCACCATGCCGAGACACCGTATGTCCTTCATCTGCCCCGGTCTTCGGTCGTCTCCCTTCGCTCTCGTATAGCAGAGTCTGCACCTCACTCATCGTGTAATGTCGTTTGAGCGGCATAGATCCGATCCTTGAATAAGAACCCCTGACAAGACCTGTGTGACCGGCCGATCTGCGGCGTCATCGCTCCTCGACGACATGTGTCGTCTCGTCGCTCTTCCTGGCATCTCAACCATTCTCGACACAACGCGGCCACGGAGGTTTTATCAGGGGTTCTGAATCTGACGAGAAAGCGAATCACCATCGCGACCCGATCGGACGGCGAATCCAGGCACGGCGAATCCAGGCACGGCGACGAGGATCGGCAGGCCTTCATGTCACGCTCGGACGATCGTCCGCGCGACTGTCCGGATGATATCAGACGAGTTCATGATCGAACACTGCAGAGCATCCCAGGGTCGTTTCCATTACAGAACGATGCGATCGAATGAATCGATTTCAATGGCGCTGTCGAATCCTTCGGTGTGGCCGATCGGATCGGCCTCGAAGAGAGTTCCGAACGAGAGCCCCGTCAGCTCTTCAATTCTGCGGAGGGGAACCTGAAAGGTCCGGTACGGCCCGAACGCAAACTCGATATCTCCCAGAAACTGCCCCTGACTGAGCAGATAACCTGTGGCTGACAGAGTCCCGTCGTCGCGAACGCTGGCCACCACTTTCCAGTACTCCTCGGGTATCAGGGTTCCTCGATAACTGACACCGCTGTCGTTGAGCACCGGCCCGGTAAACACGCTGACCTTCAGATTGCGCTCGTCGGTATTGTCGAGAATATAGTCCTCGAGCCCGGCCCACTGGGTTTTCCCCTGATTCAGTCGAGCATGCTGAGGACAACTGTTCGTGTAGTGGAAGGTATCCTGCTGGGCCAGCAGAGCCTCTTCCGTTTCGCCCCAGACCGGATCGAGCCGGCGCACCTGATGGCCGCGGTCGAGGTTGTTCCCGGCGTAGAGACTGTTCCCGAGTTGCGCCGTCTGAGGAATCCGCGGGTCGAACTGCCACACGTCCTTCCTGCGGCGCGGCCTCTGCAGAGATTCGCCGTCGATGTTGGCCGCGGTGAAGTATGGCATCCTGCGCGACTTGCTCATGGCGATCGAGAAGTGCATGTACTTCAGTTCCGTTGAACCTCGGTGAGGACCCGCGGTCTGCCGCTGGAGGTCTCTGGCACGCCGTCCGACGAGACTCGGCAAGGGGATGAAGCAGTCATCACTGTCACCCAGAAAGTCCGGCTGGTAGCCAGGACGGTCGGCATAGTCGCTGGCGGAAGTCTGTGACTCAGTCACACCCGAGCGGGTGGCGGATGTCCGTGACAGCCCGGCAAGAATCCTGCGGATCACCTCGACCCGCACCGCATAATTCGAAGATTCAAAGCGTCCGCCGAAATGCAGACCGATCGCCATCCCCGTGCCGACGTCAAGGACCACTGAGCCCGAGTTTCCGCCGAGCGTGGAGCAATCGTGCCGCAGCACAATGGCATCGGCCGGGCCAACCTTCAGAAGCTTGCCCGGAGCCAGTCGTTTCTTTTCGTAGATATCCCGAAAAATGTCACGGGCCGCAGCAGGGTCGTTTCGGCGATCATCGCGTGCCGGATACCCGACAACGGCGACAAAGTCCCCGGCTGGCACACTTCCGGTTGCCATGGGAACAGGCGTCCGACCAACAGGACTCCTGAGTTTCAGCACTGCGATATCTGGCTGCCCTGCGCCCTGGGGGGCAATGTAGAGCACGCGTTCAATCGCCACCGCGGCTTCCGCTGCGACACGGAACTCCTCTCGAAAATCGATGCTCACCCGGATCGGTTGCCCGTCAATGCCGGGTCGAAATACGAATTCACGGCCGGCGGGACTGGCGAATTCCTGCGCCACGTGGCGGTTGGTGACGATCATATCCGGTGCAACCAGCCACGCTGTTACGACCCACGGAAACGTCTCGTGGCCCTCCAGCTCCACCCGCCCAACGGAATTGATCGCCGTCTCGAGTTGTCCCCTTGTCGGCCTCAGCCGGTCTGCCCACACTCGTTGATCGGAAGGGATCTCGTATGTATCGTTGCGAATGAGGAACGACGGTCTTCCGACTCTGAGTATGATCGCTTCGGCCGTGGCCGCGTTGTCCATCTCGTCTGAGACAGCGCCGGACTCAGTGAAGGCATCGAAAGCCCGTCGCAGCTCCGCCGTCTCGAGCCCGGCGGATTCCAGAGCGGAGTATGGCCGTCTGCCATTGATGGCGGTATCGACTTCTTCCATCAGATCCGTGTCCTGTCGGATGTCTTCCAGAAGTCCGGGATTCAGTTCTGACAATCGCTGCATGATCAAGTCTCCTTCCACGGGACAACACCACTCTGTAACGGAATAACACCATGCATTGCATTACGAGGACAAGACCAAAAACCGGAACAGGCAGCTTTTACGGTCAGATTTCGCAGGGTTTCTCGCAGGACCGCGGGAGCCAGTTCTGTTTCTGTTCCACTGGTCGGCGAATCGATCCGAACCGTCAGGGATTCGTCGCATTGTCCTGAATGATCCTCAGCTGTGCTCCGCGCCAACGGCTGGCGAGACGAGACGCCGCAAAGCCCACCCGAGTTATCTCCCTCCTGTACAGAGGGGTGCAGACTTCTCCCTCACGTGATTTGCCCCGACAGGATCATCGCAGACCGACGAGGGAACCGGACATCGAAAAACTGCCCATTCTTCTGATTTTCACAATTTGTGCCGGGGCGCGATGATGACCGGTGCGTCGAGGCGCAGGACCGCAACAGGCACAGGATGATATCCCATCGGCAGAGCGTCAGGTGTCTGCACAGAAGCCAGTCCGATGTCTTCGGTGGTGCTCCCGGCACCAGCCGAACGATCTGCCCACATCAGATTCGGTCTGGCTCAAGAGATCCATCGGGCGGCCATCGTGACCCGAAGATTTGTGCAACTGGTTTCCTGGCTGGTTCTTACGGGATTCCGGGCGGATTGCGTGGGGCGCTGCCGAGCTGCCGGCGAAGTTCTGCCGCGGACTCGAGGATGGCAGTGAGTTCAGCCGCGTTGCGGGTCTCGACGGCCGTGCGGATCCGTTGAAGGGTCTGCTGAGCCTGCTGAATGGCTCGAGTGACCTCCTCCTGATTCCCGATCAGAATGCCGGTCCAGATGTCGGCCGATCCTTCGGCGATCCGTGTGGTGTCTCTGAAGCCGCTGCCGGTGAAGAACAGCTGGTCTTCGCGAACACAGGCAGCGGCCGTGGAGGCCAGAACATGGGGCAGGTGACTGGTACGCGCCAGAATCTGGTCGTGTTCGGCTGCTGACATGAAGCGGACGTGACTTCCCAGAGAACGCCAGAACTGTGCAACCCGATCCACGGAACGCTGCCCGGACGCCTCGGGAGTGACCACGCAGACGCGATTGAGAAACAGATCCGGCTGCGAGAACTCGAACCCGGTCTGTTCTCCTCCGGCAATCGGATGCGATCCGACGAACAACTGTTTCGCCCGGGGGTCGTCGGACAGCTGCCGAAACATCAGCGACTTGACGCTGCCAGCATCAGTAATCACGCAGTCGTCAGCGGCTGCCGCAGCCAGTTCGCGAACAGACGGCGAGATGCGGTCAACCGGCAGGCAGACGACCGACAGACTCGCCGGAGGAATCGCATCACCCGTGATCTCCGTTGACCAGTCATCAATCAGTCCGGCCTGCTGAGCACGGATCAGTCGATCGGAACTGCGGCCGATTCCCCGCAGCCGGCAGGCCGGGTAACGCTTGCGCAGGGCCGCGGCGATCGAACCGCCGATCAGTCCGACGCCAACGATGACAACATGTGTCTCACCGGATTCCTGAGATTCAGCCTGCATGGCACAGCATGATAGATGCCGTCCGCCGGTGCCGCAATTGTCGCCCCGGGCAGCGCCTCCGACCAGACGCCCCGCACTGGCAGACGACAACGCACTGGCCAGCTTACACTGGCTGACGTTCGAGCAGCCATTCGGCCGGCTCAGCGTCGGCAAACCGGGTGGGTCGCCCAATGGGTGTCATGATCTCTCGTGCCCCGTCGATTCCCAGCGCGTGGAGCACCGTGGCATAGAGCTGCGGGATCGTCACCGGTTCAGTCGGCATTGCGGTCTTTGCCTCCGGCTGTTCCGGTGGCGTGGTGCCAATCACGGCGCCCCGGCGGAATCCACCGCCGGCGACCAGCCCTGAGAACCAGTTTGGCCAGTGATCACGTCCGCCGGCCGGATTGATCTGAGGAGTTCGCCCGAATTCGCTGAGGCACAGGACAATCGTGGACTGCAGCAGATCTCGCTCACTCAGCTCGCGGAGCAGAGTCGCCATGGCCGGATCGAGAACAGCGCACTGTGTGATGTGGCCCTCATGGTTTGCCACGTGCGTATCGAACCCGGACAGGCTGACTTCGATCGCTCTCACGCCGACTTCGAGCAGGCGACGTGCGATGAGACATCCGCGGCCGAATCGCGTATCCCCGTAGGCCTGTCGAATCGCCTCCGGTTCGGATTCCAGATCAAAGGCGCGCAGCTGCTCGGATGACATCATCCTGAGGGCGCGATCCAGAGTTTCCTCATGCAGCGTCTCGGCCGTGGCGAATCTGCGAGCGGCGCGAAACTGTCGACTGACAACGGCCAGCCCCTCCAGCCGCTCGGCCTGCCGCTTCTGAGACACGTCCGCCTGCAGATTCGTCAGACCACTGCCCGGATCAAAGACACGGAATGCATCCCACTCGTTTCCCAGATATCCGCCATGTGAGAAGCTCGCATCGGCAGCGAGTGCGATGTGCTGAGGAATCTCGATGGCGGGATTCGGCAATTCGTGCGTGACGATCGCTCCCAGCGATGGGTAGTTCAGGGTCGGCTCCGGACGATATCCGGTCTTCACAAACGAAGTGCCTCGTTCGTGATCCCCTTCACGTGACGTCAGCGAACGGATCAGCAGGGCGTGATGCAGCTGTTCCGCGGTCCGGGGGAGCAGTTCGGAAATCTCGACACCCGGGACGCTGGTCGGGATGGACCGGACTTCACCGCCGGACGCTGTTCCGGGATGCGGGTCCCATGTCTCCAGCTGGCTCATGCCTCCCCCCATCCACAGCGTCAGCAGTGACCTGGGGCGTTCTGTCCGGCGTCGGGATGCCGCGCGGGCATCGAGTGCCGGCAGAGTCAGCGAGACTCCACAGGCCGACAACATTGCCAGGATCTCGCGCCGTGAACAACCACACCCTGCGGAAAGACGGACTGCAGTCATAGCCATACCTCGTATTGCTCGGCTGGTTTCGCGAACAGGCGGCTGCGTTCCGGACGATCCGGCGGCGACCGCTGACGTCATCAATGGTTCCAGGAAAACGCCGGGCTGTTGAACAAAGCCCAGAAAAGGTCCTGAACGCGTTGTTCACGTGTCGTGGGTTCCTGTGAAACGTGATCCGGCTGTGCCTCGGTGTCGTCCCCGGGCTGGTCGTCGGAATCGGACAATTGGCGGCGAAAGAACGCCATTTCCTCGGTACTCGGCCTGCGGCTGAGGCACGTCAAAAAGCAATTTTCGGTCAGTGCCTGATCATCCGGAGAGAATCGCAGCAGCTGCATCGGGGCCGTAAACCCTTCGGCGCGCGTCAGGTCGGTTGTGAAGCGGCCATTCATCCGCAGCAGTGCCTGCGGGATCGTCCCCACCTGGCGGATGAATTCGTTGTCGCCCGAATCACCGTATTCTCCCAGAAAATCATTCTCGCTGGTCAGGCGAATCAGTCGGATCAGCGGGTGAGAGTTCTGATCGATGGTGCGGACGCTGCCGGCCTGCAGCATGGATCCGATGACCTGTTCCGGGCGCAGTCGCACCAGCGGAAACACGGCCCAGTTCTCCGCCTGCTTCCGGTACGCTTCGGCTGATTCCAGCGGCGATTCGGAATTCAGACGAAAGACCTCCGACTCAGCGATCAGGCGAATCAGGCTGCTGAGTCGCCCCTGCTGTGCGCGGAATTCCGCTCCCAGCAGGTCGAGCACATCCGGACTGTTCGTCTCGGACGGATGCGGCAGATCATCCACGGGGTCGTGCCAGGGACGACCGAACATCAGGGCCCAGATTCGATTGGCCGTTGCGCGTTCAAAGCGGCGATTCGCCGGGTGCGTGACCCAGTCAGCCAGGTGCTTTCGCTGCGTACCTCCACTGCCCAGCCATTCCGGATGAAACGGCACCGCCGGCGGCACGATGCGTCCCGCGGCTGCGTCCGCCCCGGGATCCACGACCCGATGGACAACCGGCTGACCGTCCTCCACTTCGCGGTCGGTAATCCCGCCAATGGTGATCCGCGCCTGACTGAAAAATGCCGCCAGACCTTCGAAATCCGCCTGCTTCCAGCGATGGTCAAACGGATGATTGTGGCACTGAGCGCAGTCGATCCGCTGGCCGAGGAACGTCCGCACCGTTCGACCGGCCAGCTTGTTTTCGTCAAGTCCCTCATCGTCACTGATCTGCGCGACCGTAATGAAGTTTGAAGCCGGACGATCCGTCCACAGACCTTCGGCCGCAATCAGGCTGGCGGCCGTCTCGGGCCACGGAGTGTCTTCACGCAGGCGATCGCTCAGCCACTCCGTCAGCCGATCGCGACGGAAGATGATAAACGGTCCGCTTTCGACCCCGACCAGACTGCGAGCCAGTCGTTCACTGAAGTAGTCGCTGAACCGGGAATCCTGCAGCATCCGTCCTGTCCAGCGCGCTATTCGATCGGGCTGCGTATCCACTTCGAAGCTGCGAATTTCCTCGAGCGACGGGATCGTACCCAGAAGTGACAGCGACAGACGTCGCAGCACGGTCAGTTCGTCGGCCGGTCCCGCAGCAGCCACACCGGCGACTTTCCAGCTGTCGTGGAACCACGCGTTGAGCCGCTCCACGGACGCAGTCTGCTGCTGATCCGGCTTCAGCTCCGGTGCGGACGACGCGAATGGCCCCAGTTCGCCGGCCTTGTCTACCAGCACCAGCACGATCGCGATGATTCCGACCGCGAACAGCATGACAACACATCGCATTTCGCCAGACTCCCGTCATGACAGCGGGCCGCAGCAGGAATTCCTGACAACTCGGGCAGCCTGCACATGAATTCGAACGTCCGCACGGGAACTTTGCGGCATTTCCGTAATTTTCCGGCAGTCGCGGCGAATTTCTGTCGTTAACCCGCCGAGACTGCTGACGCCAGCCGATGGGAACACATACGACCGGAAACACCGCGACTGGACGGTGCATTACGAATGAGAGGCTCGCCATGCAGCAGCAGACGCTTCCGGAATCGCCTGAAATCACTGCGGCTTCCCCGACGGTTGACTCGGACCAGAGGGAAAACCCACTCCGGCCGGAAACCACGGACCCAGCACCGGGTTTCAGGACGCCCGGTCCCGGGCGTTTCCCGGGGTTCTGGAAGCCCCTGAAAAGCCTGTTCTGGCTGGTGCATGTCGCATTCGGCACCGTCTGCCTGGTCCTGATCCTCGCGATTCTGGCAGCGATTCCGGTCGTCAATCTGATTACACTGGGTTGTCTGCTGGATGCGCAGAAGCGAGTGGCCAGAACCGGGCGGCTGCGCGATGGGTTTCCCCTGATGAAGTTTGCTCCACGTCTGGGGGTGATCTGTTTTTTTGCGTTGTTGTTTCTGATTCCGGTACGGATCCTCGCGACGCAGGCCAACGCGGCATTGATCGTGCGTGCCGGCAGTGAGGTGTCGAGCGACGGACGCGTGAACACGCTGCGAGTCGTCCAGCTGCTGATCGCGGCTCACCTGATTGTGGCGATTGGCTGCGGCGGATCGACCGCCTGCTTTCTGCGGCCCCTGCGAAACCTGCGGTGGCTGTTTCGTCAGCTCAGGACCGGTCAGTATCTGCGGCAGCTGGATCTGTGGGCAGGGGAGGCCATCGCCACGCTGAAACCGCTGGATCATTTTCTTCTGGGACTCAAAGCCGTCGCCGGTGCCTTCTGCTGGCTGGTGATCCCTACGGGACTGCTGGTCGCATATTCCGCACCGGGTCGTGTTTCGCCCTTCTTCGGGCTGATGTCATTCCTGGGAGGGGTGGTCATGATTCCCGTCGCAGCATGGCTGCCTCTGCTGCAGGTGCATCAGACCGTGACCGGTCGTTTCTCGGGCATCTTCCAGGTGCGTGCCGCCCGCCGCGTGATCCGGCAGGCGCCACTGACCTGGATGGTGACAACGATTCTCATGTACGTCATGACTCTCCCGCTTTACCTGGCGAAAGTCCGGCTGCTGCCGGCCGACGCGTTTCTGGTACTGACGCCAATTTTTGTGCTGCTGATTTACCCGGCGCGCGTTCTGGTCGCATGGGCCTACCACCGCGGGATGCGCTTTGATCAGCCGGCCTGGTTCGGGCTTCGCTGGGGAGCCCGCCTGCTGATGATCCCTCTGCTGGCGACCTACGCGGGATTCCTGTTTCTGACTCCGACGATCAGTGAGCTGGGCAAGGCCGCTCCTCTCGAGAATCACGCGTTTCTCAGTCCGGTACCCTATGCGCAGTGGGGCACCACGAAGCACTGATCAACGCGGTCCGTGCAGCGGCCTGTCGCGGCCTGTCGCGGCCACCACAGAAGTCGCGCCTCATACAGGTCTTGTCCGGGCTTCGAGGCTGCACAGCGCTAACTGTGACGGAAATCGTCACCCGCGAAACCGAGTGTCGCGAAATGGCAGTCCGGTGTCGGGAGATAGAACGGTCGGAAGATCAATCGATTTCCGCAGTGAGAGCTGCCCGTGTCGGATCGTGACAAGTCGCTGAGCCTCTCGCTTCCATCTTCTCTCGCTTCCGTTTCCGCTCGCTTCCGTCGGGCTTGCCCCTATAACAACAAAATCCCGGTGATGAAGGTCAGTCAATCAAGCGGCCTGCCCTTCTTTTGACTGTTTTCC
>SYLK01000618.1 GCA_005809115.1 Planctomyces sp.
CATTGCGTGAAGAAACGAAAGCATGGTCGGATGATGTAAACGCAACACAGCGAGGCGTTGACTGGCAAATGAAGATCACCGATGCCCGGACAAAACTGAAATCCGTGTACCCGACAATTAAGGTGTGACAGAGCACTAGTTCGCCCGGATTCGTGTGCCCACCGGCGATGTCCGGCCCACATACGGTGATCGCGCGGGCCGGTTGTACGCGTACGCCGCGTCGTGCGTTCCGCCCTGAAAGGGCAGCCACAACATAGCCCAGGGCAGAGCGACGCGGCGTCAGCCGCACAACGCCGCCCTGGGTTACGCCCGCGGGGAGCCCCACCAGCCCTGAAAGGGCGTTACAACGAACGCACGGTCAACGCACGACCACGTGTTGGTCAACACGATGCCGATGCAAGCCGGCCATCGTGTTTCCGCCCCATGTGTGTTTCCGTGCGTTTCCGTCTGGTGCCAACCCACAATTGTTTCGCCCTTACAGGGCTCCGGGGCGTTGCGCTCAGCGTACCCAGGGCGGCGCTGCGGCCGCTGACGGCGGCCTGCGCTTTGCCCTGGGCTGTGTTGTTGTGGCCTTTCAGGCCGAGAAACCCACCGGCGTTCGCCGGGTTGGTGTGCCCACCGGACCACATTGGCCCACACCCGACGATCGCCTGCACGATCATTCGATTGTCGCACGGTACTTGACCAGCCGACGCCAGTCGAAGTCGCCCGTTCCCGCGTCGTACGCCTTGAATGCTTCTGTCCGGTCGATCACAAATACTGCCCGCTGCTGCCAGCCGGGATTCACCGGTGGAGCGGCGTTCGGGGCGAGGTCCAGCCGACCGCCCACTCGGATCAGTCCCGAAGTCGGATCCGGAACCGCCTCAAAATATGCCGCAGTCGCGTACATGATGAATGTGTTGCTGACCGTCGTCGAATTGTTCATTATCTTCGACAGAACCTGGTGGCGATGCACCGTACTGGCCCTTCCGGGAATCCGATGCTGATCGCGATCCCCCACTTCGAGCCAGTGCCGATTCGTATCCAGATCCACATCCAGTTGATCGGCCGGCAACCGCCGCAGAATTGTGTCTTCAATTCCGTTGTCGGTGGCGGTCGTGGTGCCATGACGTCCCGGTGATCGGAAGGGCCGGGAATTCGGCGTACCCGGGATGATAAAATTGCGACCTGTCGCCGCTGCCGGATCATACCCTACAACAGCCGCGCCATCCCGCGACTGCAACAGCTCGGACAGACGATCGCGGACCTCCAGCCCCGGCGTACGATCGGCTGTAAAGCGGCCGGTCGCGATCGGATTGGGTTCCTCGTCCAGGAAAATCGGGTTATCAACCAGTCCGGCATACACTTCCCAGTGTCGCAGCGTGTTGAGGTTGATCTTCCCCGGGACACGTTCCAGTGCCAGGTAGTTGCCCAGCATGCGGTGCACCCGCGACGGGACTTCAACGAACTGCATCAGTCGATACCAGCGGTTGTCCCGAGCCAGGTCGCCCGGATCTCCTGGGCCGACGAGATCCGGAAAATCCGGCTGCAGAAACATGGCTTCTGCTGTCACCAGCCGGTTCAGGTCAGGTGCGCCGGGCGTGGGAACACCGAGGGCCTGCTGGTACGCAGGATATCTGCCTTTATCAAGGACCTGCGTCAGCAGGACTGGTGCATAAAGCGGCAGGTTCAGCAACTCACCAGCAGAGGCAAAATCGCGGTCGAAATGCGCCTGCCACAACTGGAATCCCCCGGCCGTGGCGTTGCTGTTGGTAACATTCCCGATCGTGTTCTGTCGAAAGTCGGGCTGGATACCTCCGGTAAACAGCGTTCGCGTCACGTCATTCAGAGGTTCCGCACGCTCGGAACTCTCCAGTTCGTCATCCAGTTTTCCCTGGAGTGCGGCGGCGTTATCACCGTCGGCGATGTCGAAGTTCTGGAACAGGACCTGAACATAATCGACATCAACCCACGGATTCGGATCGTCTGCAGCGGTGACACCCGGTGGCAAGGACGGCATGTTGGGATTGGCACGGCGCTGCAGAACCAGATCGAACCCCAGCGGACCCGGCAGGAACGTCCCGCCGCCGATGTTGGTCATGGGAGTATTTCCGGCATGAGCCTGCACGCTGGTCAGGAAATCCCCCAGCACGGCGGAAACGGTTCCGGCGTCATTCAGGACCTGAAACTGATTCAGGTGATCGGGATGCAGCAGGTCGAGCCTGCAGCGAGGTTTCAGTTCGGGAGCCGCTGCGTCCGTCGGGTTCGTCGCCAGCGTCGGCAGAGGCGCCGTACCGACGTCCGGAGCAATCTGCTCAAAAGTTCCGTTCAGGTCATAATCCACATAGAAATCGCTGCTGACAACATCGGACCGTGATGCGACCGCGACTGTGAAATTCTGACCGCCATTCACCGGATGAGTCGTTGCTCCGTCTGTCTGCAGTGCCAGCGTGCGAAATCCACGACCGCCGGTCCCCGTCCCGCCAATCGGATGTGCCGGGTCGACTCGGTCGTGTCGCACGATTCGCCAGATCGAGGTCTCCGCAGTAGTCGATGCCGTCGTCGCCAGTTCGTTGATCATGGGCTGCATGTTCTGCAGTTCGACGAACAGGTGATCGCGAACACCGTTCTGGTCTAAGTGCAGCGTTGCGGCATGATTTCCGGCCGTGATCTCGGCACTCCGGATTCCCAGGACCTCGCTGAAGGCGAATTGCTGTGCTTCAACTCCATACACAACACCGCGTTCCACACTGTCTTCCCGGTGAAATCCGTTGGCAGAGGCCGCAGCGAAGTTGGGATCGCTTTCCGGCAGAGGGACAAAATCAGGATCGTATGCGTTGTCATCCAGATTCCAGCCGTCTCCGAGGTTCTTGTCGTATTCGAATTTTGTGACCACATTATCCGTGTCCATCGCGTCAACCATGTTCACCGCGAATTGCGCCATTCGTCGCAATTGGGCGTGAGTGTACCGCGTGCCCACAGTCCCCTCGACACCGTTGGGATTATTGACCGTCGTGTAGTCCACGACTCCTGCTCCGGACGGCAGTGCACCGCCGCCCATCGTATACAGCAGCACATAGACATCCCGCGCCAGTTTCTGCCGGTCGCGGCGAGCCCAGAATTCTCGCTGTTCGGGAGTGGTCGGTGGAAATAGCACGGGCCATGTCGGCAAGGCGGATGCGTTCAGGACGGCTGCACCTTCGTTCGCATCCGGATGCTCGACCAGATTGCGGAACCGCATCCCGGCCCGCTGCATGTACTGCAGGAACAGAGCAGGATTCGCGACTTCGTCGGGCGTCTGAGCATTCCGCTCGACGTCCAGGATGTGATTGATGCTCAGCGGCAGCTGCCCCAGCAGCTGCCGGTTCTCGCCAGCCTCCGTCATCAACAGTCGACGGACCTGCGGGCGAAACGGGTCTCCCGGCGTTGGGGGATTGATACCATCGTCGAAGTATCCACGATAGGGAATTGCTCCGCCAAACTGCGGGGGGAATTCCAGAATTCCGTCGCCGTCTCCGAAGCCGTCGTTATTCCGATCTGCGCCATCCGAATCCGCGCTGAACTCCCAGGCGCGAGGACCGTCATCTGCTGTGCCGAGTCGCAGGTCCGGCCCCAGATCATGTCGCACCATGAACCGTCGCAGACTGTTAGTCAGTGTTGTAAATCGCTCACGCACGTTGTTGTTGGTGGCGTTCTCCAGAGCGAACGGTGCCAGGTCAGCCAGTCGAGTCGTGATGCTGTCGGGCGATGACGCCAGGTCGCCGGGCGCCAGGTGCGCCGCCACCAGATCCTGTGGCCCGAAGATCTCGTCATACATCCGCGTCGCGAAGTCAACATCAAAAATGGTCTCCAGGGGATCTTCGAACATCGCATCAAAGAACGGATTCGCAATCAGATCGTCGCCCGTCGCGTTGTCCAGGGTGGAATTCTGACCGAAAATGTAACGGGGATTGAGCGTGGACATGGCGCGATTGATCCCGTACCCGACATAGCCCAGCCAGCGCTCCGGCCCGGTGCTCACCGGATCATGATGCAGCAGCGGTAACCGAGGATCGCTGCCGACTGGCACCGTGAAGATCGTGCCCGTGTAGGCACCATATTGTCCGAGACTGCTGCGTCCCGTCCCGGCATAGTCCATGGGATGTCCGAACGGACGGATGCGACCCTGCGAAGGATCGGCTTCGCCTTCAAATCGGTCCTGATTGTCATCAAAACCGTTCCGTCCCGTCGTTGCTCCAAATCCACCTCCGAATCGAATTCCCGATGTCCCTGACTGCTGCGCATTGTCGCTGCGGCCGGGACGAGGCAGATCCTGAAACAGAAACGTCCCCGCACCTGGCCGTACCGCGTTGAATGTCCGATCGGTTTCTCCCCAGCGTCCGGCGAACAGGTCGTCCAGAACCGTCCCGCCACTGCTGAAACGACCGCGACCGGCCAGCATCCACAGCCATTCCATGTTGGCCTGTTCGAGGTTATTCGTCGGGGTCCGGCCGAAATGAGCGGTAAACTGCTCCAGCGAAGGATGGCCGGCAATCGGCACTCCTCGCCGCATCGCCCACAGCGGACTGATCTCGTTTGGCCCCAGACCCAGATTGGAACGCGAGATCAACTGCGTCTCCATCGTGCCTTCCCGCACCAGACCCACGCCCGTTTTGAAAAAATGTCCGAGGCGTTCCAGGCCAGCGAGGTTCCCGTGAACGTTGAGGTCAATCAGGGCATCCAGGTCGTAGATCGTCACGGAATGCAGGATGACGTAGAGCTGGCCGGTCGATGTTTCCTGAACCGGATAATGCAGATCCAGCCAGATTCCTTCGCGAATGCCATCACCGTCGTTATCCGAATCCAGTTCATACACTGAGGGATCTGACCCTGTCCAGATCCCCAGTTCACCGCGGACGCCATTGTTTCCGGGCCCGGCGGCTTCGTCTGCCGGGATAAACGGGAACCCGCCGGAGGCGACTCCCAGCGTCGTCGCTTCCCCATCCGTCAGGTACCGGAACACGGGCGTCGTCCCGTCAGCCTGAAACCCGGCAATGTGCTGCGGATGCGGGCGGAAACTGCGCGCCGAAAACGGCGCGGCTGTCGGGCGATTCACACCATCAAATCGAGATGCCCAGTTCAGGTCAGTCGGAACATCGACCCCGCCTGGTCCATTTGCCCCAGGCGTTCTCAGATACTGCGGCCGGAAGAACGATGGAATAATCACGCGGACCTGTTCGTATCGCGGTGTACCCGGTGGCGGAGTGGTGCCATTGTCGCGGATGGCAAATCCCTTGTATGCCAGGAACAGGTTGTTGATGTCGGGGTAGGTATAGTCCACATCCGCAGCCGGGGGCGGAACCGCGCGATCTTCAGAACCGAACCGTGCAGACGGTGAGTCAACAAAGTCGAGCCAGTCCGCCGGGCCTCCGCCGGCGATCGTCGGCACCAGGCCTGTGTACTCCACTCGAATGCCTTCGCCGGTATGCGGATGGATGTCATCGCCGATCATGTTGTTGACCAGCGAATGGCGGCGGTTTGGGCTGCGGAGGATGCTGGGGCGTTCATTCGGCCGATTCCCCGGACCGGTAATGATCTGGCGGGCCATGTGATCCCACACGTTGGGCGGCTCTTCGTTCGCGGCTTTCGCGGCATCGCTGAAGAAATTCGCCGCCGCGCGCTCCTGAACGGCAAACGTGTAGAACATCGTTCCCAGGAACGCCAGCAGTCCCAGGAGTGCAACGACGATGACCAGCGTGGATCCTCGCCGGTGCGAACGCGACACGGTGTTGTGGTTCAGCATGTGTTGCTTCATGTTAACGGCTCCAGGCAGCAGCCATCGGCTTCTTGAGTTCTGTGTGCGGTCAGGAACAGCGCGGCCCGCGCAGTCTTGTTATCCCCTCGCCCCTGTACTCGGGGGAGAGGGCCAGGATGAGGGGGCTTTTCGCGTCGTGTGGTTTTCGGGTCGTGTCCTGTATTCAACGTCGCTCTCAACCCCCATCATCCGGCCTTCGGCCACCTTCTCCCCCCGAAGGGGGGCGAAGGGCTTGTTATTGTCCCCTCGCCCCTGTACTCGGGGGAGAGGGTTAGGGTGAGGGGGCTGTCGCGTGGTGTGTGTTTTCGGGTCCTGTACTGTATTCAACGTC
>SYLK01000619.1 GCA_005809115.1 Planctomyces sp.
GCAGGTATCGGGACTTTCACGCGACTGCTGGTCCAGTTTTCCCGCAGCACGGCTCCGGCCACTCCGAAATTTCCCGCGAGCGTGAACTCGACGTTGAATGCCGAGCCGATCGCGCCCGATTGTGGAATCGGGATCAGCAGCAGCTGCCCGTCGGTCAGATCACGAGCGGGAGCGGGAGCTGTCGCGCCGGCGCTGTTTTCCGGCAGTACAACGCGTGTCGGTTTCTGACGAACAAGGCAATACAACAGGCGACTTCCCTCCGGAATCCGCACGGGCAGGAACTGGCGGGATTCGTTGCGGACCTGCAGCTGGTGTCGGCTGCGCCAGCTGCCGTCGTCGGCCAGCACCGTCACATGACTGGCCAGTGTCACGACGGCCGGCGCGGTCTGATGCTGCCCGGGGAACCGCAGAGTCCAGTCGACTGTGTCCGGCACCAGCCGCTGAATCGTGACCGCCTGCTGCAGCAGCTCCGGAGGAATTGAAATCGTGATCTGCGACGTTTCCACTTCGTGCTTCTGATGATCCCCGGCTGGCTGCAGCAATCCCCCCGACTGATTCACCAGCACCCAGAAATGCGCCTGACCGCTCAGAGTTTCCGCGGGGCTACATGCCGAAATGAAGTCTGGCGCGTCGGCACGGATCTCACCGCCGGCTGGCAGCGGCAGGCTCCCGGAACCGATGAGGAACAGACGATCCGAGATCGTCTTCTGCAGCTGAAACGTCAGGCGAGTTCGGCCATTGCCGCGATCCTCCCGAATCAGCCGACGCTGGTCCGGCAGATTGAAGCTCAGAACCGCCGCCAGCGGCGACGGGAGGTCGACGACGAACGTGTCCGACGCGGCCCGCGTAATTCGCCAGTTCAGCGCCAGCAGCAGATCGACCGAGGTTTCAGTCACGTTCGTGACCGTGACCGATTCTCCGATCATCGTCGGAACGGCCTGTCGCAGCAGAACTGTCACCGGGCCGGGGCGCGGGGCGGAACTGACGAATGCTGCGCTGGCCGGCTGATCCTGCAGACTTCGATATCGGCCGTCGATCCCGGCCGGTGGCCGCACTGACCAGTCACCCGCCTCGATCCCGGCGTTTTCGGATGCCGCGTCCAGCCATACCGCCAGTTGCGACGATGCTTCAGTCGCGTCGGTGATCTGCGGTACATGCATCGTCAGTCGACCGTCCTCAGTGTCGCGATCGACCTGTCCCTGAATCGATATGTCGACGATTCCCAGGCGAGCGGAATCAAGCTGCAGCGACAGAATTCTGGTCTCCGCCGGAATTCCGCCCGCAGCGGTGTTTCCCGAATCGTCCAGATACCAGTCGCTGAGACCATGCGCCTGCACGTCCAGCGCCAGAAACGACTTTGGCACAATCAGTTCCAGCCGGGAACGTGGTGCCCCGGTGATCTGCACAGTCAACTGGCTGGTCCAGAGCTGTCTCTGTTCCTCCAGTCGCACAGCATGCAGGGCCGAGACCTGCATTGCTTCAGCCTGGCGCGTGACGCGCACTGTCACTGCAGCGGGGTGTCGTGTGTACCGCCACGCCAGCATGCGGCGACCAGACAGCTCATCACCGGTCGGGTCGGGCGCATCGTCGGGATTGACCTGAGTCACTCCGGAAAGCGACTCTGAGCGGACCTGGAACTGCGAACCTGACCGAAGCAGCACGGTTCCGGAGTCACGTGCAGCACCCCGCACGGCCAGGATGGGCACGCTGAGCGATGATCTCGCGTCGCCGGTCAGCACGGCGGTATACAGCTGCAGCGTAACTCGAGTTTCATCGGCGACAGCGCGCCGAAACAGGAGCTTCAGAATTCGGACCGAGTCGGAATGCCCCACGGACCATCCCGCGACATCGTCGCCCGTCACACTCTGCACGACGTAGTCCGCTGGAACGACCACTTCCAGTTCGGTCACCTCCCCCTGACGGCAGTTCAGTGCGATGGTCGACCGCAGCTGCAGACCCTGGTCCTGCACCGACATCGCTGTCGTGACAGTCGAATGGGTCACGACGTCGCCGGAACTCCTGCGAGCAGCCGGCTGCCACTGAATTCGTGTGTCACCGGACGCCGCAATCGGAAGAATGATCGTCTGACCGTCTCGGCGGCAGACATTGCTGCGGCCGTTGACCCGGATGTCAGTCGCCGCGGATGCACCATCCGGGGACTGTGGCGCCGTCGGCACAAGGAATTCCAGCGCTCCGGATGCCACCGGTCGAAGCGGCAGATCCACGCGACCGGAAACCGCGTCTGCCCGGGCCGCCACGTCGAACTCAAGATCAACCACATGGGCTCCGCGGGAACCAATCAGCACAGTGTACGCCGGCCTGCCGGTCACGACCGAATCCGATACTACCGCCTGCTCCGCAGGTGACTGAATTGACTGCTCCTGCACGTTCTGCAGCGCTGCCTGCCCGGCGGTGTTCTGTGACACCCCGGGGGCGGGCCGCTCTGCTGCACTTGCTGCCACGGGCTGCAGCACGGCTGACCGACCGTCCAGCCGGGCACTGCGAATTGCCACCGGCCCGAGCGGCAGCTCAACCGACGTGGAGTCGCTGGAATCACTGACAATCAGATAACGCGCGGTGACCGTCAGGATATGATCTGTGCCCGCCACCGGCGTCAGTCGATCAGCCTTGTAGAAGGCTGCGACCACCGTGGAACCGATCGGGCTGACGGAACGCGTCGCCAGCGCACCGGGATTGGCCTGATTGTAGATTCGGACAAACTCATCGTGACCCACGAATACGCGACTTGCCCGCAGAGCTGGCTCATCCGGCGAATATGGCACGACGATGTCAGGACGCCGATCAGCTGACAACGCCGGCACCGGCTTCGACGACTCCGCAACTGGCAGTGGCCCGGCCGGTGCCGTCGTCTGACCTGAAACCGGGGAAGTCATCACGCCCGCAAAACACAGCAGGACGGAGGCGGCCTGAGCTTTGCCTCCCGCGACGAAGGAACCGAAATTGCGACAGCCGCTGCACGCTTTCCGGACAAGTTTCAGCATCCGGGCGATGAACCAGATTCCTGCGCCGGCCAGGCTGCCGAAAATGACGCCGTCCAGCGCACTCTGCCATTGATTCGGTGCGAGCGGCAGCGCGGCGATTGCTGCCGTCACCAGCAGCGTGACCACCCCCAGGCGCGCCAGCAGCGCAGCCGAGCCAATCCACCAGCAGAGCAGGATGATCGTCAAAGTCACGACAACGCGGATTGCCGAAATTCGATCCTGGCTCTGCACAACAAGCTGCAGCGATCCCGGAGTCTGTACGGCATCACCCAGCGACTGAAATCTGCGTGATCGAAAGTCTTCCGGCATCTCGAGTCCGACACGGACGGACAATCGGGCGCTGCCCTTTCGCAGTTGGTCGCGACCGGCTGCTGCCACCTCAGCGGCCGAACCAGGTGTCCCCGGCCCAGGGAGGCCGCTGATGGCTGCATCGGTAACAGCCAGTCCCGGGGACAACTCCGTGACGTCGCCCGGCTCCAGAACCTTCGGCCCCGGCGCGCCGTCGAAGAGTGAATCCTCGCCTGCGGTATTCGATGGCGGGACATTAAAGTCCATGTCAACTCCGATACGTTCCGGCCCGGGTGCAAGGCCAGCGATCTGACCCTCGAAAGGAGTGGCACCGGGGGGCATTCCGAAACTGCCAGCTCCCGCATTGCGACCCATGCCGCTTTCAGGTCCGCCGCCCGAGCCGCCCATCATGCCGCGGCCCATGCCGCCCAGGCCGCCGCCCATGCCGCCCTTGCTTCCCATCATGCTGCGGCCCTTGCCGCGGCCGCCCATGCCGCCGCCGCCGCCCATGCGTCCGGCGGTTCCGACGGGGCCCTGGCCTTCCGGACGCATGAATCGCCAGTTTTCGGCTGAGTCACCCTTCGCGTTGTCGTCTGAGACTGCCAGCGGCGAGGTTTCGGAAAAGAATTGAGATGTGGTCCAGCGGCTCCATGCTGTTCTGCGGGCCAGCCAGGCGGATCCCAGGAGCACCATCACGGCCGTCAGGACGGTGAGCAGAGATGTCGCGGCAAGTGTTCTCCAGAGGCGATGTCGCACGAATGTCGTCGTGATTGACAGAAACAGGAGAAAGATGGCTGCGAGCCAGATGTCCGACTGGAGCGGAAACGGGTTGGTCAGGCGCGGTTCCAGCGCCGCACGGAACCAGCCGGGCTGATCTGTTCCGGAAACGGCACGAAACTCCCCGTCGCTGTCGACCAGCCGTGAAGAAAAGGGATATCGTACGTCCCATGACTGCTGCAGGATGTCAATGGGAGCCGATGCCTGGTCACGAATATCGATCGAAAACCGGATCGGGCTCTGTTTCACGTTTCCCAGGACCCCGATGGACTCGTCGCGGTCCTCGAACAGAACTTCGAGAGTCTGTTTCGCACCTTCGGAATGCGGCGGGATTGCGACGAGGTAATCCGCGCCATCACGGCGCACTTCGACGGGTTCGCCGTTGAGTACTGTCGACCAGAGGAACGAGGATTCCGGGCTGGGCAGCGCGAACCGCAGAGTCTGGACGCCACTGGACAGGAAAACGGCACTGCAGTATCGCTGGATTTCGCCGGAATCATTCAGTGTGCAGACATGGTGGATCGTTTCCATGACGGCCGACGGAACCATTTCAACCGTGTACCGAGTCTCCTCGACCGCGAATGAATAGTCCGGCTGCACGAACCGGTAAACCAGGGCCACGCGGCGGCCGGAATCGATCACTGGTCCTTCGGCCAGTGCGGCATCCGCCACAAACAATCCCGGGATCTGACTGACATCCGTCGTCGTCTGCAGCATCTGTTCGGGCGAGGCTTCAAATACAATCACACCGTGCTGTCGGATGGTGTCCGCGACCTGCGCGCGGGGTGCATCGATCATTTCCGCGGGCTGTCGCGGCCGGTGAGCTGTGAACGCCAGGGTGACTGAGCCGGAAAACCGGCGGTCCAGTTTCAGCTGAAATGGACGCATGCCAGCCACCGGATCACCCGGCGTCTGTTCCACGATGGCCGGAGCGCCAGCCGTGTGCCGGCCCTCAAACCCCGGAACCACTCCGACGGAGGATACCTGAAAGCGCACATCAGCCCCCAGATTCTCCGGAAGCCGGACCGTGAGGAGACGTGTTGTTCCCTGAACGACATCAATTGTGATCTCTGCGTCGACCGTTCTCTGTCGCGAATCGGCCCAGGTTCGCACCACGGTACGGCTTGCCAGTCGCGGTTTTCGGCGGCTGATGGAGAGTTCTCCGGACAATTCCGTGCCCAGGTTGCGGAATGTCAGTTCCGTTCCGCTGCCGGCGACCGATCCCAGGCCGTTCAGAGAAATCGGCGCCACATTCAGATCGTCGGCGAAACGGATCGTGTAGCCCCCTCCCACGATCGTCGTGGCGGCCGGAACCACCACCGGGAGGGCCAGCCGCTGTTCTGTTTCAGGGTCTGAGATTGTGCGTGTCAGTTCCAGCGTGACGACGAATAATCCACCGGGCAGGACCGGATCGGCCGGCAGGACCAGAATCTGTCCGGCACTGCCTGCGGCCCGCCACACCAGCGGCGTGCCGCCAGACTTTACCGATACCAGCTGCCAGTCGGCTGGCAGATGCAGCGGGAGGTCAAACAGTGGCGCGTTAAGTGACTCGATCGTGAGCGTACAGGTGAATGCGGCCGTCGTATCTTCCAGGGCCAGCACCGAAATCAATTCGCCGAACAGTTCGCGATCTCGTGGTTTTACGGCAACCTGCAATTCGA
>SYLK01000620.1 GCA_005809115.1 Planctomyces sp.
GCTGGGGACGAGGTGCCCCGTCACGTCCGAGGACATGAACCGGGCTCTGGAACAGCGCTTCGACGTGCTCTCCGGGATTTCCGATCGTGGCGGACGAACAGACAAACACCGGTCGGCTGCCGTGCATCTCGCAGACGCGCAGCAGCCGCCGCATCACGTTGGCCACATGGGAACCGAAGGCGCCGCGATACGTGTGCACCTCATCCACCACAACGTAACGCAGACGCGACAGAAACGAACGCCAGCGGCGATGATGATTCGGCAGGATCCCCGAATGCAGCATATCCGGATTCGTAATCATGAAGTCCGCATGCGACTGAATGCGGGCACGTTCGTCCTGTGGTGTATCGCCGTCGAACGTCCCCAGCCGCACGTCCGCGCCAGCCGCCTGCAGCAGCTTCCCCAGCGTCCCTTCCTGATCACGCGACAGCGCCTTGGTGGGATACAGCAGCGCGACACTGAAAGGCGCTTCTGCCTGAACATATTGCTGCAGGATCGGCAGCAGGAACGCCAGCGTCTTGCCGCTGGCGGTTTTAGAAACCAGCACGGTGTCCTGCCCCCGACTGATCGCTGCGAAGGCCTCGCTCTGATGCGAATAGAGCTGCTGCAGGCCACCGGCCCGCAGCGCTCCTGCCAGTCGCGAATCCAGTTCGGGAGGAAACGGCTCAAACTCACCCGTGCAGGACTGCAGGACGGTGTGCGACGCAATCTGCCGCGCGAAACGACCTTCCATGAAATCCACAAACGACTGAATTGACATGACTCGCCCCCATCCCTGCCAGGAGTCGTGCACAGAGGTTCCGGTCCGCCGCTGCCCTACTTCAGTTCGCCACAGTCCTCAATCACGACTTTCTGTGATGGTCGGCCGGACTCTGAACCCACTTTTTCAATCGCCGTGACAACGTCCATCCCCTCGACGACATTGCCGAACACGACGTGCTTGCCGTCCAGCCATGCCGTCTTGACGGTACACAGAAAGAACTGTGAGCCGTTCGTGTTTGGCCCGGCATTGGCCATACTCAGAACCCCGGGTCCCGTGTGCTTCAGCGTGAAGTTCTCGTCCGCAAACTTCTGGCCGTAGATCGATTTTCCGCCGGTTCCGTTATGGTTCGTGAAGTCACCGCCCTGACACATGAATTCCGGAATCACGCGATGGAAGCTGGAGCCTTTGAAACCAAAGCCCTTTTCACCGGTACACAGAGCCCGAAAATTCTCGGCTGTCTTCGGGACAACGTCCGACCGCAGCTCTATCACAATGCGCCCCGCCTTTTTTCCGCCGATACTGATATCCAGGAAACATCGTGGCAGCGACTTCTTCTTTTCGTCTTCTCCCTGCGATGTTGCCGCCAGTCCAACTGCGGCCGCTGCGGCCGTTGTTGCCAGCACTTCTCTTCGATTTGGCATGAAAACTAATTCCTTCCGGGAATGGTGAAGAATTCTGATCCGCCCGGCTCGATCCGCCTGCGGGGAATTCCGATGAGACCGATTCGTCTGTGGCAGTATGATGAAGTTGAACCCCGACGGAAAGTCCAGCGCCCGGCACCGCCGCAAAATCCGGCCACGAAACCGGGTTCACCCGAGGGCTCTCTTCCGGACTGGGTGCAGAACCCGGCATCTGAAGGTCACCGGACGCCTCAGGCGGCTCCCAGCCCGCTCATCCGCCGCCAGGCACTGACCTGTCCGAGGTGCATCATCATGTGACCGCCCACGTAAAAGTTGTGCATTGACCCGAGCGAAGGAAACATGTCGCGCATCCGCCCTTCCATCGGATTCGTCTGCTGCAGCGCCGCGTCCGAGGCTGCTCGCAGCGCATCCGCGGCCGCCCGCCAGCCCTCAAAAAAACTGCCGGTGATGACATCCATCGCCGGATAGATCGACCCGGACACATCGTCGACACACTTCGCATCCTTCGAAAACAGGGAATCAAACCCCGCTGGCACGGCCAGAGACGATTTTCCCAGCTGGGTCAGAATTCGCGGGCCGTACAGCGACAGGTGCCCAAACACAAATGCCGGGTGATTCGACTCCACCACTTGTCCACCCGGTCGCGCGAAGCGACCGAACTGCGTGGCAGAAACATCCTTCAGCAGCCTTTCGGCGTAGCTGAGCGACAGCTGCAGCGATTCCGCGATTACGTTGCCGAGTGAACTGGCCATCGAAATCTGTGTCCTTTTCATTTCACGATGTGGTCATTACAAAAGCCGAACTGGTCGCCGCCGAGGTGGCGCAGACGATATACTAACGTCGATCGGCAGGCAACGTGGCCCAGAGAAGATCGGTGCGGGAACAGTTCCGGAGTGCAGCCGGACTCACACCGAAGCGGGCGTCCGCGGTGCCGCCGTTCTGCGGTCGGATTCCGGCTGGACATGTCCGGTTTTCTGACCGATTCGCCGATTCGCCGCGTTCGCCGCGGCGGGAACTTCCGGGGCCGGGTGGTGATTCATGGCGCGTCTGACTCTGCAACTGCCGGTAATCCAGAACTGGTCCTGCCACAACTGTGGAGGCTGCTGTCGCGAACACC
>SYLK01000621.1 GCA_005809115.1 Planctomyces sp.
CGTGGCAGGAACCTTCGTCGTGATCAGCGGAGCGGCCTATTTTGCATTCATCGCTGCCTGGCTGAACATCATGCTTCTGGTGGGTTTCCTGCGATGGGTGCAGGTTCTCCTGGCCCTGCTCGCCATCTGCGTGGGCGGGATTCATGTGAAGGATTTCTTTGCGTTTCGTCGCGGCATCTCGCTGTCAATTCCGGAATCGGCGAAGCCCGGCATTTACCGCCGTATGCGCGGGATTGTGATGGCCGAGAGTCTGATTCCGGCAGTCGCCGGGGCGGCGGTCCTGGCAGTTCTGGTGAACATCATCGAGCTGCTGTGCACTGCCGGTCTGCCGGCTCTGTACAGCCAGGTCCTGGCCATGCAGCAGCTTCCTGCCTGGCAGAACTATGCGTACCTGGGCCTGTACATCCTGGCGTATATGCTGGACGACATCCTGATGGTGACGATTGTGGTCGTCACGATGGGGCGGCGGAAAATGCAGGAGAACGAGGGACGCTGGCTGAAGCTGGTCAGCGGGACAGCAATTCTGCTGATGGGATGTATCCTGCTGCTGAAACCGGAATGGCTCAGCTGACCTGTGGCGACGTCTTCTGCGAGGGATTGGCTGTGGCGACAGGCTGCATGTCGTCTCGGACGCCTGCTGGTCCACCGTGTTGTCGCTCGTCGTTCAGGCTGGCTGCGGCGACTTCCCGGTGCAGAAGCCTGAGCAGCGTCTGCAGAAACGCGACCGCCATGGGGCCGATGAAGACACCGGAAGGGCCCAGCAGCTGGACGCCGCCGAGCACGCCCATCAGCGCGGCCAGGGGATGCATGGCGGAGTGACCATGCAGGATCCAGGGTTTGATGATGTTGTCGACGGTCGAGATTACGGTCATTCCATAGATCGCCAGAGAAATCCCGGCGGTCGTCCGCTGTTCAATGAACATCAGCCACAGGCTCACCGGCAACCAGACAAAAGCTGCGCCAACGAACGGAATCATCGCGGTCAGAGAAGTGACGACTGTCAGCAGGAAGACCGACTCCAGCCCGGCGAATCGTAAGCCGATTCCGGCGAGCACACCCTGAGCGACGGCGGCGGCAAGGCTGCCGGCCACCACCGCCCGCGTCACGCGAATGAAGTCCGCCAGGAGTTGCTCATCATGGCGGTCATCGAGCGGTGACAGCGCCATCAGCTGCGTGGCGATGACCGAGCCATCCGCCAGAAAGAAAAAGGTGGCGACCAGAAAAATCAGGACACCGAACAGGCCCCGCCCCACAATCAGCCCGGCCCGGCTGCCCAGGGACGAAATCCGGTCCGTGGTCACCGTGAGCCACTGCTCTGTGAGCGCGCGGAGATCTTCGGAGGTCGGGTTGGCGGTATCGCTCATCAGGCTTCTCCAGGAACCACCCAGAAATTCCTGTCGGTAGTCACGGAAGCGACGCACAACTGTATCCATCGCCTGCTGATAGGCGAAAGTCCCGGGTTCCGCATCGCGGGCCGTCGCCAGAGCTGATGCGACCGTCTGAAAGTCGGCCGTCCGCGGCGCGCGGATGCTGTTGTTCAGTGGATCTTCCAGACGGCCCCATTCCTCGCAAAGATGCCGCAGTGCGTTCACGTTGCCTCGGGCCGCGGCGCCATCACGGGCATCCTCCTGCAGTCGCTGCAGCGAACGTTCCATGTACCTCAGTTCTTCAGAGTACGGGTAATTCAGTCCCAGCGATGCCCTCGCCCGCTGGAGCTTGTCCCTCACCTCCCCTTCATCCAGCCCGCGCAGCAGTCGCGACGCCTCACTGCCGGCCAGCGCCACAACCAGAATCGACGGCAGCAGCACCGCCAGCAGCACCGAAACCGTAGTCAGCGCCGCCGTCAGATATCTGTGACCGCGGGCAAATCGCAGGAGCCAGTCATGCCACGGACGAAACACAACAACCACAACGCTGGCGAGAAACAGCGGGAGCAGAAAAAACGATATCAGCTCGAAAAACAGGACTCCAAAGGCACTGGTGACCAGCACCAGGACAGCAATCGGGAGAATCCTTGTCATTCCCTGATTCCTCGCGTCATGGATCGTTGAACCGGCACTTCAGGACAGTTACGACAGTCAACCGGAGCTGCCGAATCGCGGCAATGGTTGCTGCATCGCGGGGCGGGGGCAGGATCCGACGTGACGTTCCGCCCACTCAGCGCGATTCTGTCCGGGATGCAGCAACCAGCCTGCGTCGACGCCTGCCAGACCGCAAATTCATCATTGTGCGACGACGGGAAACTCCTCATGGTTTCTGCCCGGCACCCGGTGCCCCTCCGTCAGGGAAAAACAATCCCTCACCATACTGATCCTTTCCAAACTCCTGGATCGCCTGCCGGGTGGTTTCCTTCTGAAGAAACTCAATGAACTGGTGAGCAGCCCTGACGCGAGCCGGGGACTGCCCGTCACCTTTGACGACGATGGCCGCATAGGGATTCTTCAGACGCGGATCACCTTCGAAGATGACTCGCAGGTGAAACTCGCCACTGAGAGCCAGCCAGGTCGCCCGGTCCGTCAACGTACAGGCTCTCCGTTCATCAGCGATTCGTAGTGTCCTTGCCATTCCGCTGCCGGACCGCAGATAGTTTGCAAATGTCGGCTCAAGCGAGATTGATTGCCACAATTCTTTCTCCTTATGGTGAGTGCCGGAATCGTCGTCACGTGAAACGAACGGCAGATTCTCAGCCGCACAGCGCCCGAAGGCATCATCCAGTGACTTCGGAGGATTGAGACTCAGCGCACCATCCGGCGGACCAAGCAGGACAAAGTCGTTCTGGAATACCGGTACCCGGACAATTCCATACCCCTGCCGGACGAATTCTTCTTCCGCCACCCGCGCGTGCGTCAGAAGCACATCGGCATCACCGCGCCGTCCCAGTTCCAGCGCCTGCCCGGTACCCACTGCGATGACTTTGACATCAATCCCAGTCTGTGCTCGAAACATAGGGCACAGCATCTCGAGCAGGCCGCTGTCCTGTGTACTGGTCGTGGTCGCCAGAGTGATCGTGGCTGCAGCCGGTTTCGGTGAAAACTGCTCCATGCAGCCGATTGCGATCAGCCACACGAGCGACGCAGCGCCGGCTAACGACAGACGCATCAATACACCATCCTTCCATTTACGAAATCGGCCGTTCTGTAATCGCGTGGGCGATCAAAAAACTCCTCGCATGATGCGACTTCCACAATCTGCCCGCCAAGCAGCAGTGCCACTCTGTCCGCCACACGCCGCGTCTGAAAGAGATTGTGAGTCGCCCAGATGAGCGTAGTATTCCGGCTTCGACGATACTCATTGAGAACCTGCTCGACCAACGCGACGCATTGTGGATCCAGATTTGCCGTGGGTTCGTCCAGAAGGAGAACCCTCGGTGCCAGGATCAGCGCACGCCCCAGTGCCACGAGCTGCATCTGACCTCCGGACAGCGTATTGGCCGCCTGCTTTGCCAGCTTCGTCAGCCCAAGGCAGGTCAGCATCGCATCGACTCGTTCATCCGATGCCGCTCGGCGCAACAGAAGGCCATATTCGAGGTTGGCCCGCACGCTGCGAGAAAGCAAAATGGGGCGCTGCGGCACCAGCGCTATGGTGCGTATCTCCGCCAGCGATGCCATGCCGTGGCACCAGATTCGACCGTCAAACTGGACTCGTCCCGATTCGATCGGCTGCAGGCCCGACAGAACTCGCAGCAATGTCGTTTTACCTGATCCGGTGGGGCCCGCGAGACACAAAGTTTCTCCGGATGAAACAGTCATTTCATCGACAGTGAGCTCGAATTCCGTGCCTCGTGCAAGACGAAGCCCCTCCAGACGATACAACGCCATCGTCATTGTGCGATACGTCCCTGCAGACAGGCAACCAGAAAATTGATCAGCAGCGCCACCAACAGAAGGATCGCTCCCAGACCCACGGCCATCGCAAAATGACCACGACTGGTTTCAAGCACAATCGCGGTCGTCATGACGCGTGTATGACCGCCGATGTTCCCTCCGACAATCAGCACGGCGCCCACTTCGGAGATGCTCCGTCCCAGGGCTGTCGCAAACGCGAGCAGCAGTCCCGGCTCCGCCTCGGACAACAGCGTACACCGCAGCTGCCAGGAACTGGCTCCCAGACTGCGCAGCTGAAACAGCAATTCCCGCGGGATCGCGTCGATTGCCGTCATCGTGATACCCACAACGAACGGCAGATCCAGCAGCACCTGCGCCAGAATCATGGCTCGGCGAGTAAACAGCCATTCCCACGATCCAAGCGGACCTGAACGCGACAGTAACAAATACAAGAGGAGACCCACCACAACCGGTGGAACAGCCATCCCGGTAAAAATCAGCGCTCTGACGATGGACTTGCCAGAAAAATCATGCAGACCAAGCCACACTCCCATCGGCATGCCTGCGGCGCAACTCACCATCACGGCCGTACCGGATACTCCAAGGGAGAGTACAAAGATCGACCAGACTTCCGCAGGCACTGAATTCATGATGTGAAAAACCCTGACAAAAGCTCCGTGTCTGAGGCGTCACCACAATCATTTTGGGTCACACAGGTTTCGTCAGGAGTTCTTAGTACAGATATCCGGGTGTCTGCCGGTCCGCGATACCTGCGGAATCCACGTCCGAGCAGCCAGGAAACGAGAATCAATCCGTAAACTGAAAAGCAAACAGATCCGCGTCCTGCAGGCGAAAGCGAAGCCGGATCGGACGACCCGCCAGCGAACTCACGTCACCGCCGGACCGCCAGGACACTCGCCGCGACAAATCGTCAGTGTTCATCTCGTGGCACTCACCCAGAGTGAAACCGGGAATCGGATTGCCTCCAGCGTCCTGAATCTCGACGAAGACCCCGCCAGCGGCACTTGACGACAGATTGAGGGTCAGCTGCCGACCGGCGAATGTGAGGGGCTTTGTAACCAGCTCACCGGGCTGATATCCCGCGTGCACTGCAGCGAAACCGTCGGGGCGGAGCGTGAGGCGTTCCAGATGGTGCGTGGGCTGACCGTAGTTTCGCTGAATATAGAATGAGATTTCCGCCGGTCCCGTCGGCACAATCCCGCGCGCCGGGTAGTTGGAACGCGCTGTCCAGTTCTTCAGATCAGTTCCCGGCCGGACAAATGATTCGAGGAACGTGCGGTCATACACTGTTCCGCCGCGACTTGTGAGCAGCACCGCATCAGACGTATCCAGCTTCAGTTTCTCATAATTTACCGGATCATCCAGTTTCAGAGCGAGTACCTGTTCGTCTGTCAGCGACCTTCGGTTCGGCCAGAATCTGGCGGCCGTGCCGATGTACAGATGCGGAGCACGGAAATATGGCTCAGTCTGATTTGTGTACAAGTGCTCATTCGGGGCGTCGCCGAATGTCATGTCGGCCGCGGGCGTCCAGTTGCGGAAATCGGTGGAAGTTGTCCGCGTGATCCAGCGTACGCCGTTGCGGAATGTGCGAAAAAAGCACACATACCGCTGTTCTGACAGGGACCAGAAGACGTTGTTCTGTGAATCGAAGGCGCCGCCGGTGATGATGGGCTGGTCCTGCAGTTTCCGAAAATGGATGCCGTCCGGAGAAACGAATGCCATCAGGCCGGATTCGCTGCTGCCGCCGACGGCCTTGAATCGCTCTGCTGCTGCCACACCGGGACGAGTATCCAGAAATGGTGCGAAGTTGTGTGTGACATGCCCCACATCCGCCAGAATGGCATTGTTGTTCGTGCTGCCTCCGAATGAGATC
>SYLK01000622.1 GCA_005809115.1 Planctomyces sp.
GAGAGTTGGCTAAAACCAGCAGGTTGAATGATGAAACGGACGGCCTGAGGCCGCGGTCGGCCGAATCAGTTCGCAGGAGGGACGTGGCCCCACTCAATCTGCTGTGCGTGCCTGTTCAGCGGGAAGGATGCCAGATTTGGAGCACTCGGAATATCAGTCGGGCGACCTGGTGATCTACACCATGCCGAAACGCAGTCGCCATCCCGGTCCCCGCGCCCGCTCGATTCACCCCGCTCCGCTGGGCGATGACTATTCGTACGTGGTGGATAAGTTCTGGGTGGTGGTTGAGGCGATTGATCCGTGGCAGGTGCTGCTGAGAACTCGTCGCGGCAAGACGCGGGTGGTGCGGACCGACGATCCGCTCCTGCGAAAAGCTCGCTGGTGGGAACGCTGGCGTTACCGAAGTCGTTTTCCCGACCCGAACGCTCCAATCCCGGAATTCCGTCCCGACGAGGAGGACTCCGATCAGGAGGACTCCGGGCAGCAATCGCCCGTCCGAGATGCGAATTCGGACCGCTGAGACCAGTTTACCGGGATTTCAGAAATTCCAGCAGGTCGGCCATCTGCTGGACGCTGATTTCCTTCTCCACGCCTTCGGGCATCAGCGATCGATTCGTCGCACGCAGCTCGTCAATCTCTTGTCGGCGCTTCCTCCCGAAAGCGTCAAATTGATCTCTTCGCTCTTTGCGAACCGGGCCGCGTTGCGGTATCATCCGGTATGGCTGCGAAACTGACAAAAGAACTGGTGGATGCATTGCACGCCGAGGGTGGTAACGGGCTTCAAGTCGTCGACCCGGAGACCTCGCGACTGTATTTCATCGTCGACGGTGACGTCCACCGCCAGGCGATGGATGCGTTGCGGCGGCAACAGGATCGCGATGCGATTGCTCAGGGCGTCGCGGAGATGGAAGCGGGTGAAGGGATGCCGGTGGAAGAAGCCCGCAGACTCACGCGGGAACGACTCCTGGCACGCAGATAATGACGTTCCGCGTTGTCATTCTCCCGCAGGCTCACCGTGACATGATTCGGAACGCAGGCTGGTGGGCCGCGAATCATTCTGTTGAACAGGGGTTGCGGTGGTCCGACGCAATTTATGATCAGATCGAAACGCTCGCGGACTTCCCGGAGAGCAACGGACTTTCGAACGAGAACGACGAATTCCCCTTCGAGATTCGCGATAAGCTAGTTGGGCTCGGATCACACCCGGGCTTTCGGGCCGTTTTCACGATCAGGGAAGACACGGTCTATGTGCTGACCGTTCGTCGTGCAGCTCAGGATGTCCTCCGACCGGGTGAGGTGGATCCACCGCCATCCGGTGGACCGTCAATTTCACTCCGATCATCCGCTCGCAGAGCTGTGTTCGAACACTGGGCTGAGTTTACCGGGACTTCAGGAATTCCAGCAGGTCGGCCATCTGCTGGACGCTGATTTCCTTCTCCACGCCTTCGGGCATCAGCGAGCGATTCGTCGCACGCAGCTCGTCGATCTCCTGTCGCGCGATCGTCTGCTCGATCCCTCCCGGCTGACGCAGCACGATCGTGTCACTCGTTTCCGCCATGAGCAGACCGCTGAGCGTGCGGCCGTCCTGTGTGATGACGATGTGGTCCGTGTATTTCGGGTCAACACGGCGATTCGGGTCCAGGATGTCATACAGCAGTGCGTCGCGCGCACGGCTCCGCGTATCACTGATGTCGGGGCCGACCTGCTGACCCACACCATCGATTCGGTGGCATTTCGAGCAGGATTTTTCAAAGACCCGGGCACCGTCGGCGGCAGATGCCGGAAGGGCCAGAGCAGGCTGATACGTGTCGGCCACCTCGCGACGGTCGGCCGATACCGTACCGCCAAACAGGGTGGATGCCGCGGCGCGAATCGCCGCGTCCGGGTGCTGCAGCAGTCGCAGTCTCTGATCCAGGCTGACCACTGACGGCGCGATCGTGCCGGCTGTCATTCTCTGCAGCAGATCCGCGATGGTTTCCGGCCGATTCAGGAGCAGATCGAGCGTCTGTGAGCGCACGACCGGTTTCAGGGTTTCCCAGTGATTCAGCAGCAGGAGCGCCATCTCGGCCCGGCCGCTGCTCCTCACTGCGTCCATAGCGGCCGTCTGCAGGGCCGTGGTTTCGTTCGGCTGCAGCAGATTCCCGATTGCCTCGGTCAGCACGTCGGCGGGCTGATATGGCAGCAGCCGGACCGCGGCCAGGCGATCTGCTTCGGAGCGTTGAGTGTCTTTCGAGACGGCCGCGGCCTGAGCCAGCAGTTGTCGAATTTCGGCTGCCGCGGCAACCAGCGAGGACGGCGGCTGCGCCAGCAGATCGTGCAAATTTCGTGGTACATTCTTCGCGCCGGATGCCGGCAGCCCGTCAGCAATTCCCAGGAGTATCGTCGTCTGCCACCAGCTCGGTCCAGCGCGGTCACTGACGATCAGTTCCAGCACGTGCTGCAGTTCCGTCAGATCACCTCGGGCCGCAGTGACGCGGGCGAGTTTCCGCAGCAGGTCCGAAGAGGGCCGGGCCGGGGACGGCAGGGCCTCGGCAGGCTGCAGCGAGGACGCCGTCTCCGCGGCTGTTCGACCGGCGGCGACAAGCTGAGTCAGAATCACTCCGCTGCACGTTTCACTCGACGACAGCAATGCGGCACTGAGCCACGGATCGGCACCGATATCCGCTGCCGCGCGCGACAGTGCCCCGGACCGCACCTCCGGTTCGGCGAACGCCATGGCCAACAGCGCCTGCAGTCGGACTTCGGAGTTCTCATCCTCGCAAAGTGCCGCTGCACGCTGCAGCAGGCGTGCATTTCCGGAAAAACCGATTCCGACGAGGCGGACGGCATCGCGGCGGACCAGCGGGTGCGGGTCACCGAGTGCCGTGCCGACATCGTCCGAAGTCAACTGCTGCAGACCATCGAGTGTCCACAGCGCGTGCATTCGTGCGTGCGGTGTGGCGCGGGCATCCTGCAGCAATGACCGCAGCAGCGGGGCCGCGTCAGCGGACTGCCGTTCGACCAGCAGGCGCTGCCCCAGCTGACGCCGCCATCCGGAATTATCCCGCAGCAGAGCCACCAGATCGGCTGCTGTGGACGTCGCCGGCAAGGACCGGGTCGCGGCAGGCGGATCCGGAACGATGCGCCAGATCCTTCCGCGGTCCTCACCGGCGCGCCAGTCCATTTTCGCCGCCACGTCATCGGGCACAAATTTCGGGTGTTCCACCCAGAGGCGATACATATCCGCCAGCACGATCGTTCCGTCTGGCGCGTTTGCCAGGCTGGCCGGACGAAACCAGGTATCCGTCGATGCGATGAAGTCGGCGGCGGGGCGCGCTCGGTCCGCCGTCAGGGAAGCACCGTCCGGCCGGATGATGGAGCGCGTCACCAGATGACCCACCGGTTCGCAGACGAAGACGCTGTGCCGAAAACTGTCGTCGAACAGATCGCCCCGGTAGGCGGTCACGCCGCACGCAGATGTGTGTGTCCCGGCATGCGACAGCCAGTTGCTCTTCATGTCGACCAGCGGATACACGCGCGTGTCCTCTCCTGCTGGTCCGACGTCTGTATGTCCTTTCGACAGTCCGGCGAACGGATTGCGGTTCAAAGCGCTTCTCGGCAGCAGGTCCGTCATGATCGGATTGCGGTTGGTGCTGAAGAAACGATGGCCATCATCGTCGAATGTATTCCCGAACTGACCGAGTCCCGTGACGGATTCAAACTCCATCGTCAGCGGGTGAAAGCGAAAATCCAGGCCGGAAAGTTCTACCGGTGTCTCCGTTTCGAATCCCGGTCGGCGGCACCGGATGTCACCGGGGCCGTAGGTCAGGTAGATCCAGTTGTCGAATCCTCGGCGCGGGCAGCCGATCTGCATCTGCGGATGGGCCGGTGTGAAGCCGGAAAACCACACCTCCCGGACATCGGCAACATGATCGCCGGTGGTATCCTTCAGAAACACAATTTCTGTTTCAGTACACGTCAGAATTCCGCCCATCAGCGGCATCAGGCTGTGACAGAAGGCCAGGTTGTCGGCAAAGACGGTGCGATGATCCATGCGTCCGTCGCGGTCTTCATCCTGCAGCAGCACGATGCGGGACAGCCGTGGTGCCTCAGGGTCACTCGGTCCGACCGGATAGTCGCCGTACTCGGCCACGAACATCCGCCCCAGCTCGTCGAACTCGATCGCCACCGGATCGAGCACGATGGGTTCCGCCGCCACAAGCTCGATGCGGCAGCCCGGCTCCAACTGAAAACAGGCCAGAGATTCCTCGGCCGATTTCGGTGGTTCCGTGGGTTTGTCGATCCAGTGCCGTCCGCCTCGCTGCTGCTCGACCGATCGAACCAGGTCGGATTCCTCGCCCGTCGCCGCTGCGCCTGTCGCTGCAACAACCGTCGTCGTCAGCCAGATTACACAAGTCAGGAACCGCACGCTGCGCTCCTCCGATAAAGTGATCGTAACGGCAGTGAAAGACCGGCGCAGAAAAACCGTGTCAGACGACTTCCGGGAGCAGCCACGGTCTGCGGTATTCCGGGCGAGAGCGCCAGTGATTCGCTTCAGCATCCGGGGCACCGTTTTCCGTGATGAAGGCTTCCGACTGCGGATCCAGGCGAACGGTTCGGCCGAGTCTCCACGCCACATTCCCTGCGTGACACATCATGGACGAAGGGTGGCCCACGGTTTCCAGGTCGGCATTGGGTTTGTGTCGATCACGCACACAGTCCAGAAAATTCGCGATGTGCGTCGTGCCGTCATTGTTGCCCGAGTCTTCCGCGATCAGCTGATCCTTTGGATCAAACGCGCGCCAGCGGCGGTTCCCGATCACAATATATCCCTGATCTCCATAAACGATGGCGCCTTCACTCTCCTCGTACATCCGATAGGCGTTCCAGACCCGCATTTCATAGGTCAGGAGGCTGCCCGGGGTTCCGGCATATTCGTACGTGACCTGCAGAGTGTCGGGCCACTCCTGCATGTCATCGAAATACCATTTGCCGCCGCTGGCCGAGATTCGGGACGGGAAGTTCAGTGGCGCTCCACCGCGGGCTTCAATGGCCGTGCTGAGCGCCCAGCGCGCATAATCCAGCCGATGCACGCCGTCGTTCCCCAGATCTCCTGTTCCGTAATCAAAGAACCACCGCCATGTTCCCTGGAACCGACGAACGTTAAACGGTCGCAGGGGTGCCGGCCCCAGCCAGAAATCATAGTCGACTCCCTCGGGCGGTTTGCTGTCTTCCGGGCGTCCGATGTTACCCTGCATCGAACTCTCCCAGGCCTTGGCCGCCAGACAGGTTCCCAGTTTGCCCGTGCGGAGGAACTCGATGGCCGAGAGAAAATGCGTGCCACTGCGCGCCTGAATTCCCATCTGCACGATGCGACCATGTTTGCGCATCGCCTGCACCATCCGCTGGCCCTCAACAATGTTATGGCCATCAGGCTTCTCGACATACACATCTTTGCCGTTCTGACACGCCAGAATCGTGGGGATGGCGTGCCAGTGATCCGGCGTACCCACGACCAGCACATCGATGGATCGATCATCCACGAGTTTTCGAAAATCCTTCTCCGCGCGTGGTGCCCGGCCACTCAGTCGCCGGACTCGTTCGATGGCGCCCGGCAGCTTTCGGGAGTCAATGTCCGCCACAGCCACCACGTCCACGTCCCCGCGGCCGGCGAACGCCTCCAGCAGAAAACCGGCGCGGCCCTCGACTCCCACGCAGCCCACCTGAATTCGTTCACTGGCGACGCTCTGCCGCGCGACGGCTGCGGTCGTCGGTACTGCCCCGGCCGCTGCCACAGCCCCGGCCGCTGCCACAGCCCCCGAAAGAAACTGACGACGGTTTTGGCTGGAGAACATCAGTCTGCTCCTGAGCTGGGATTTCCGAACCAGCTGTCCATCACTGGACGGGGGTGGTCAACACACCGATCGAGCCGATCGAGGCCTCGATGCGATCACCTGACCTGAGCCAGGTTCCCGAGGCATTCCCGACACCGTGGGGTGTGCCGGTGGAAATGATGTCCCCGGGTTCCAGAGTGACGAAACTGGAAATGAACTCAATGATTGCAGCCACAGGGAAAACCTGAGCCGCAGTTGTGGAATTCTGATGCAGTTTCCCATTTACGCGCAACTGCAGCGGCAGCGACTGCGGGTCGGGTATGGAGTCGGCCGACGCGATGCAGGGGCCGCAGGGGCAGAAACTGTCGTGCCACTTGCCGTGCAGCCAGTCGAAAAAGCTGTCCTTCTCACGCAATGTGCGACTGGGGTTCGGGCGGAACTTCCGGTCGGAAATATCATTCACAATCGTATAACCCGCAACGTAGTTCAGCGCATCGGCTTCGCGCACATGGCGGGCAAGGCGGCCGATCACAACGGCCAGTTCCAGCTCCCAGTCAATGTGGTTCGGCGAGATCTGCGGGAGCAGGACGGGCTGACCGGGATCGGTGAGCGTGGTCGAGGGCGGTTTCATGAAAACATAGGGGAACGTCTCGCGCCGCTCGGCTGCCTGTCCGCCACCTTCTTCGATATGCCGGGCGTAGTTGCCGGCCAGCAGGAGCAGCTTGTTTGGTCGCGGAATCGGGACCAGCAGCTGGACATCCTGCGGCGTCAGCATGTCGACAGCGGGAACACCGCCGCTCCGGACAAACGCGTGAAGATCCCGTGCTGCGTCGAAATGCACTCCTCCGGGCAGGTAATCGAGCAGCTGTTCTCCGGAGCCCATATCCAGCCGCTGGCAGCGGGCTTTTTCCCAGGCTTCCGCCGCGGTGGCAATCGCAACGATGCCGTCTTCACTGTAAAACCCCCCGGCAATAGTGCTCTGGTAACGAAAACGGCAAAGGCGCATTGGGCGAATTCCTGACAGGTTCTGCTTCGATGCTGAAATGCCATGACGGCACCAGGGGCTCCGTCGGGCAATATCTGCGTGGAACTGCCCGCAGCCCGGACCGCCGCGCTCGAAGCAACTTGTAGGCTGCCCCCGGACGGTCGTCAAGCATTCGAATTCAGGCCAGAATTCCATCGATCACTTCGGCGTTGGTCACCGGCGGATCGGTCAGTGTGTCATCGCGCCCCGCATGGGGCCATGTGGGCTGCCCAGGGTTCAGGCTGAGTCCCGTGACGACGGCCAGCAGAACTCGCGGTACCATGCTGAGGAAGAAATGCCGGACTCGATACCGGCTGGCATGATAATGGCGTGTCAGCCTGAATGCCTCAGTTTCTTCGGTCGCCGGTGTCTCGGCCGAAATTTCGCCGCACCAGCGAATTGAGAACCCTGTGGCGACTGGCTATGGTAAGCTGCCGTGTGTTCTGCCGCGATCTGCTGATCAACCGCCTTTGTCGTGGTCCTTTCCCGGGTCTGCTGTGCTGGCAATCTCCGATGATTCAAAGAATGGGGCTGTCTCAGGTTCCTGATTTCCGAAGAGCCTGGACGCTGTGTGCCGCGATCGGGGCCATCGGCGTCGGGGCCATCGGCTGCGGGGACGGTGCCAGTCCGCTGTCGGCGCCCCGGTATCCCGTTTCGGGTGCCGTGACGTTTCGCGGCAAACCGGTTTCCGAGGGAAAAGTGATCTTCTACAGATCACAGGTGGGAAGTATCACTGCAAAGATTGACAAGGCGGGTGCCTTCGTGTTCGATGAAGCTCAGGGAGTCCCGGCGGGTGATTACCGTGTCGGGCTCGCGCCACCGGAGGTCTACGAAATCCCGCCGCGTCCGCATCCCACGTTCCCGGACAAATATCGCTTCGCGGATACCAGCGGCCTGACGGCAACAGTGAAGAGTGCGGGTGATAATGTGTTCACTTTTGATATGCAGTAGACCTGCCCACGTCTCCGGTTTCCGGGATCATCGACTCCTCGCGGGGCTGCGGGTTTTTCCCGGGGGGTTCTCACGCAGCCGGCCGGTGCCCCTGTCGATGCGTCCTGCCTCTGACGAACGACACCGCCGGTTCCCGTTGCGTCTCACATTTCGTGAGCAACAGGCTTGACATTTCTCAGATTCGGGATATGCCGTGCAATTCCGACGCAGTGATGCGTCAATGTCTTTGTGGCGGAGTTTTGATTTCCGGTGTGTTCCAGCAGGAGAAGGCGGAATGAAACTGAAGCTGTTGTCTTCCCGACGTGGTTTTACGCTGATTGAATTGCTGGTGGTGATCGCGATTATCGCGATTCTGATTGCTCTGCTGCTGCCGGCCGTGCAGCAGGCGCGGGAAGCTGCGCGTCGCACGCAGTGCAAGAATCATCTGAAACAGCTGGGCCTGGCACTGCACAATTACCTGGACACGTTCAGCATTTTTCCGCAGGGCCAGGGTTCTGCGTTTGATGGACGCGCCGGCTTTGCTCCGACATTCGTGAATGCCGCTGGCGGACACCACACCTTCACCATGATCCTGCCGTATGTGGAACAGGCCAACGTCTACAATCAGCTCGACGCGGGAGGTGTGGGGCGGATCTATCGCAACAACTGGGGCGTGTCGATGCAGAGAGTTCCGTTTTTCTACTGCCCCAGCAATCCGACAAATCAGGCGCTCGCCTGGACGGGGGCTTGCCATCCGGATCTTCCCGGGCCAGTCATGCCTCTGGGGATCGGGGGCAACTGCGAAGATGACTCGGCTGCCACGCATTACGCGACGGTCTCGAACAGCGGCCTGACTCCCGGCAGTGAAGTCACACGGACTGGCAGCCGTCAGGCCGGGCCTCCCTTCGAGTCGAAGCTCGACGGGATGTTCTACCTGAATTCCGCGGTGAAGATCGCGGAAATTATTGATGGTACTTCGAATACCCTGATGCTGTCGGAGTACGTCGGTAACCGGGATAACTCGGATCCGGTCAGCGGAGCTGTCATCAGCACCTCGCGCGGCTGCCATGGCTGGGCGATCTACAGCGGCGGAATTCATACTCGGAACGGGATCAACGCGAACTGGAGATCGATGCCGCCACTCTCCGGCTGGTCTTTCAACGACACTCTGTTTACCGGACCGGGCAGCTACCACGTGGGCGGAGCACAGGTCTGTCTGGCTGACGGTTCTGTACGATTCCTGTCAGAGAATATGAACTGCGGCACCCTGTCGGGACTGACGACCATTGCTGGTGGTGAAGTCCTGGGAGAATTCTGATCCGCCTGATCGTTGTGTCAGCGGTTTCGGGAGCCGTCGTGGCAGGTCGGCTCCCGAAGCTTTTCCAGTCCCGGACGATCCGCGGATATCGTTGTGTCGTTGTGACGTCGCACATTTGTCGCACGAAGGGGCTCGGGAATGAAACAATGGGCACAGGTCAGTAGTCTGAGCTTCCTGCTGCTCGCCGGCTGCGGAGGAAGTCAAGGTCCTGAGATGGTCGACATCGAAGGAACGCTGACCTACCAGGGCGCGCCGGTCAGTGACGGGGCACTGGAATTGATTCCGAAGCCCGGCACCGAAGCGAGGATGACCCCGGTGATGGTGCGGAATGGCGAGTTCTCCGCCAGAGGCGAACGAGGTGTCGCCATCGGTGAATACCAGGTCGTGTTTCATTCGTACCAGCGAACTGCCGGCGGAGACGGAGAGCAGGAGGGAATGGTCATCCCGGAAATGATTACCATCACGGAACTGCTGCCAAAAAAATACAGTGATCCCCGCGAATGCCAGGAATCGCTCAGCCTCACACCGGGCACCGGCTCCATGACGCTCAACTATGACCTCACCGAATAACTGCCGCCCTCTGAGTCTCTGTGCCGCTCAGTCTCAATAAAGACGCGGCACCGAAGGTTCAGCTTCCCAGCCGCATGGTGCGTCGTTTCATGGTGAAGAATCAACGGCTGGAAACTGTACTTTTGCTCATCGGTGTCGCGTGCTGCGCTCCACACCGACCCTGAAAATCGGCCGGCTCACAGGAAATCGCAGCAGCCTCGGTCAACCGGACAGGAATTCCTGAGGATTTTGTGCGAATTCTGTAATGAAGTCGTAAATGACTCTGCAGCAATGATTTACGCGAAGGTCTTTCGGTCGAATCTCGGCGTCGCCTCACTCCGTCGGGACCGACCCGGGAGTCACGGGCAACATCCGGTCGCTGTGGGTCTCGGAAACGTCTGGCGCTCCGTGTTGGTCCAGCAGACGACTGAGAACGGGCGCTCGGAGATACCGTTCAAGACGGTGATGCGACGTGCAGACCTCCGCTGCGGAAATCGCACGCGGCGAGCCGTCCGGAAGAAAGATCGCCATGTCACCGGCGCGGGCGAGTCCGACGACGGCTTCCAGACCATCCAGTGCCGCGTATTGCTCAAACGACAGCGTTTCGACCGAGAAGCGCGACCCCGTGGCCTGCAGCAGCAGCAACTGCTCCTCACCGGACGTTCCGAGTTTCAGCGGGGACCGATCATCAATCACCAGCAGCACTCTTTCGACAGAGTTCTGGACTGTCAGCTGCGTGAGCATCCGCTTCAGCATGTTGGTCGCCGCCTGGCCTCGGGTTGCATCAGCCACGGCCACACCGATCCGGCAGCGTGATCCGTCCGTTGGATCAAACTGTTCGACGATCATCTGAAACGGAGGACGCGTGGCTCCCTTTCGCTCGACAATTCGGCACCCCAGAAGCCGGCCATAAAGTTCGTCACGAAACGGCGGCGCTGCGCTGGCACATGCCGACAGCATGGAGCGGAGCAGGCCCGTCAGATGACTCGAGTCCACCGGCAGTTCTTCCGGTCGCTGCTGGCGCGTCCGGATGTGTTCTGCCAGCCGGTCACTCACCAGTCGATCGATCGCCGCCCACACATCCATTGCGACTTCGACGTGAGCCGCCGCCCTCTCGTCATGTTCCTGGTCCGCCTGTGCCGGCCGGTCCGCCCGTTCCCGCCAGTCCGTCGACTCCTGGCTGGCGGGCCATGTGTCCAGCCACTGACGGACGCCATCCTGCTGAATCCTGCGCGAGTGACGTTCCCAGGCAACTCCGGCACGTCCGATGACGTCCCGGGGACGAAGATCATATCCGGGTGATCCATCAGCGTCGCGCAATTCGCGATCGATCCAGGTGCGCCCCAGCGGAAAATACACGTCGGCAAGGCGCAGCGCGGCAATCTCCGGCAGCGCATCCAGGTCACTGAATGTGTCCTGCAGACGACGCTTCAGCATTTCCGCGGCAGCGGCGGCATCGATCCCCGGAAGCAGCACCGAAAACTGCCGAATGCGATCGTCCCAGCTCGCCTGACTCACCAGATGTCGAGACGTCCAGTGCAGAAACGTTTCGTCGACCCCGCTGGTGACCACCAGCAGTCCGGGACAGGCATCCAGCAGTGCGTGGACGGTCGAAGACCAGTGCCGCACCTGTTCTTCACCCAGTGTGTCGACCTGATCAAAACACAGAATCAGGCAGCGGTCACGATATCCGGCAAACTGGCACAGGATCGCAATCACCTGTTTCATGTCCTCGACAGACAGACTGCAGCCGTCCTCGGTTGTTGACGCCGGACGCAGCTGCAGCCGGTCGGCCTCACCCGGATCAAGCAGCTCACCGGAGAGCC
>SYLK01000623.1 GCA_005809115.1 Planctomyces sp.
ACGGAATCTGCGGCCGACACGTTCGCCGGCAGCAGCAGGACCGGAAGCAGCAGGACCGGCAGAAGCAGGACCGGCAGAAGCAGGCGAAGTCCGGCAGACAAGGCGGTCCTGAGGCAACACCGGTCACGGGAAAGAAACCCGAGACGTGGGAATTCAGAGTGTCGTGGAGATCCGGATCGAGGTTGTCCGGCCTGCAGCCGAACCACGGATCGGAAGCCGCCGCAACACCTGTCATGACTCCAGGAATTCAGGGGATTCAAGACTGGGTTCCTTGCTGCGGACTGCACAAAACCGGTGCACAAAACCGGAACAGGCACCCTCTGGTGTTCACATTTTGCGGGGTTTTTCGCAGGACCACGGGGCCAGTCCCGGTTTTTTGAGATGCTCTAAGGCAGGAAACCGCGATCGCGGAGTTCCTGGATGTTGCCCGATGCACTGGAAAACACCTTTTCGGAAGCGTACCGCAGCACGGCGAACCCCGCCAGTGCCGGCGGAGCCGACAGGATTGCGGTCCGGTCTTCTTCTGCGTCGTCCAGCTGCCGATTGAGTCTGGCCACGGCTTCCTCCACCGTGTCCGTCACAATCTTTTCCGGTCCCTTATGATTGCTGAGTTTCAGATTCGAGAACGCTGCTGTCCGAGCCATCATGTACTCGATCAGTCCCAGATCCGCTTCATTGTCAAAAAAGTTCTGAAATTCAGGCTGCAGGCTGTCCGGCGTGATGATTCTGGCCCGCGTGACGGTGACCTGTCCCTGGCGGATCGTGACTGCTGAGCCTTTCTTAGCGGCGGATGTGACCAGATAATAGGGGAGATCCGAATCCCCGAACGTGAACAGCGAGTATTCCACGGGCCGTTCAATCCGCACCGAATTCCATGCAGAGCGAAACCGCTGCATCTGTTCAGAATCATCAAAAGGCGACATTTCTGCGGTCCTTCAGGCTGCACAGCGACGACAACTGCCTGCAACGACACCCCCTGCAGTAACACCGAGCCTCCGTTGTGACCAGAAGCTGCTCCGGAGGGGACTGGTTTGCAACGCACGGTGGAAAGTCAAAGGCACAGCACAATTTTATCGGCCCCGCAGCGACAGCTCAGGGATCGCTCGCCAATTTCGCTTCAGCCGCGTATCCTCCGCACGTCGGGAAGGGCGTCAGTCCGCCGCGGAATCAGGGACGCGGGGCTGAAGTTTTCGCAGAACGCGGTGCGACGGATGGAGCAGATGACCGACGAAGTGAAGAACGAGATTCGGCAGCTCACACGCATTCAGCGCCGTGTGGTGGGTGTTCTGATGGAAAAGGCATTCACGACACCGGAACAATACCCGCTGACGCTGAAAGCCACAACAACCGGCTGCAATCAGAAGAACAATCGAGACCCCCTGAGCGAATACACGGAAGATCAGGTGGCCGATGCGCTGGAGCAGTTGCGACAGCTCGGGCTGGTCGCCGAGGTTTTCACGGACGGGGGCCGTGCCGCTCGCTATCGCCACTACATGCGACATAAGTTTGACTTCAATGAGGCGCAGTTCGCCATTATCGCAGAACTGCTGCTGCGGGGTCGTCAGCAGCCCGGTGAACTCCGCACCCGCGTCAGCCGGATGGCGAAAATCGAGAGCCAGGATCAGCTGAAGCTGGAACTGCAGGCGCTGCAGGAGAAGGGCTTTGTTCAGGCGAACGGCCCGCTGGAACGCCGTGGCGTTGACGTCGACCACACCTTTTACCTGCCCAAGGAAGGCCATGTGCTCGAACCGGCATCGCTGATCCCGGATGCTCAAGTTCCCGTTTCAGCGGAGCCTCCACGTGCGGCAATGCCACCATCAGGCGCTCACGACGTTGTTCCGAACCGAGTGGCATCGACCGCTGCCCCGCAGGCGGACGGCCTGCGAGTTCTTGCAGAGCAGGTTCGTGATCTGACGGAGCAGGTGCGATCACTGACTGCAGCCACCGAGTCACTCGAACAGCGGCTGCACCGCATTGAACGCGATCTCGGGATCTGAAGAACTCGGGATCTGAACAAGATCGAACAGGCACCCGGCAGTTCCGCCATTCCTTCATTCCGCACGTTGGTTTTCAGGATGCTCGACATGGCCTCACGACACTTACCGGATTCCCTGAATCGGCGGGACGCCTGCCGGATTGCAGCCACTTCGCTGGCCATTGGCGCCGCGGGAACGCAGCCGGCTGCGTCGGCCCCGGCCGCGATCACACAGGAATCCGCCACGCCGGGCAGAACCCGGAATACGAAATTTGCCGTCAATGTGGAAATGTGGTTCGGCAGGAAACCTTTCCTTGAAAAGATTGAGCTGGCAGCACAATATGGGTTTCCGGCGATTGAATTCTGGCCGTACGAAGGCAAACCCGTGGCGGAGGCAGCGAAGCTGCTCAAGGAAAAGAACGTCGCGGTTTCACAGTTTACCGCGTGGCCCTTCGGCACGACGCTGAACAACCCAGCGTCGGACCACGAAGACTTCGCGCGAAAAATCCAGGAAAGCTGTGATGTTGCCGACCAGTTGAGCTGCAACCTGTTCACGGTCGTCATCGGAAACGACATTCCGGGTGTCACTCAGAGCGAAATGCACGCGGCTGCGATCAGAGGACTGAAAAAGGTTGCCCGAGTCTGCGAACAACGCAGGAAGACCATCATGATCGAACCCATGACGCCCCGAAACCACCCGAACCACTGCCTGTATGGCGGCGAACACGCGATCGAGATCTGCCGGGCTGTCGGCTCGCCTTCCGTAAAAATCAACTGGGATCTCTACCATATGCAGATAGTCGACGGCGATCTCTGCATGCGAATGCGCGAAGGCTGGGATTATATCGGCTACCTGCAGCTGGCCGACAATCCTGGGCGGCATGAGCCGGGCACCGGGGAAGTCTGTTACACACGCGTGTTTCGCGAAATCGCGGCACTCGGTTACCCGGGGTATGTCGGACTGGAGTGCGTACCGGAAACCGATGACTTGACCGCGGCGCAGCGAGTTTACCGGGCGGACGACTGGAGCTGACGCATGTGCACGTTGATCCCGATAAAAGGGGACGTCGTCAGGTCGGTCCTGTGGCGTGGAGTGCAACGATGAGTGTTTCTGAGCTGCTGATCTGGCTTCTGGCTCTGGTGCTGGTGGCGGCCTGTGGCGTCCCGTTGCTGCATTATTCCCGGCGGCTGCTCGGGAAGGCTGCTGTCCAGGGGATTCTGCGGCTGCTGGTGAGTGCGGCACCCGTCCTGTTGTTTGTTCGGAACGCGACCGGCAGTTCCGCTGAATTGTGGCTCTGTGCCATGGCGGGCGGTGGGGTGGCCTGCTGGTTTCTGTGGCACTGGAATCGATCCGCATGGTCGCCGCTGGTGGTACCACTCGCTGCAGCCAGCGCGTTTGCCTGGGCTGGTCTGGAGCAGAAGCCGCAGGCCGATATTCCGCTCGCACGCCATCTGCCACGTCAGACGGCCCGAGGTGGGTTCGTGTCGTCGGATTCGTGCCGCAGTTGTCATCCGGGAAGCTATCAGAGCTGGCACGATTCATACCACCGCACGATGACTCAGATCGCCGGGCCACAGACAATCCACGCGCCATTCGATCAGGTGCGACTGGAGAACCGGGGCCGAACTTATCAGCTGGAACGCCGCGGTGACGAATTCTGGGTCACGATGCCGGACGCTGACTGGGAAGAATCGCTGCAGTCACGCGGAGTCGACCTCAGTCGTGTGGCATCTCCGCCTCTCTCGACGAAACGCGTGATGCTTGTCACCGGCTCACATCATATGCAGAACTACTGGGTGCCAGGTGCCCAGGGTCGCGAACTGTTCATGCTGCCGTTCTGCTATCTGATCGACGAACAGCGGTGGCTGCCTAGCGAAGATTCCTTCCTTAAGCCGCCGGAAGCACCGCGATCATTCAGTCACTGGAACAGCAATTGTATCCGCTGTCACAGTGTCGCCGGCAATCCGGGACTGGATCCCGCGACGATTGACCCAGTCCGAAACCCGTCAGGGACACTAAACAGTGAGGTGGCCGAGTTCGGGATTTCGTGCGAGGCCTGCCACGGACCTGCGGCAGAGCATATTCAGTTCCACCGCAATCCACTGAATCGCTACGCGCGTCACCTTGGCGATGGTCCCGATCCCACCATTGTGAACCCGGCACGCTGCACGCCTCAGGTTTCAGCACAGATCTGCGGTCAATGCCACAGTAATTTTGTGGAAACCGATCTGGAAGGCTCATTCGTCCGCGGACTGGGCTACCATGCCGGGGGCGATCTGTCGAAATCACATACGATCGTGAGATTCGAACCCGGGCGCGCCTCGTCCACGGTACAGCCAGACGAGCCGGTACAGCCAGACGAGCCGGTACAGCCAGACGGGCCGGTACGCTCCCGCAAGGCAGTGAAGCTCAGTTACTGGAATGACGGGACCAGCTGCGTGGGGGGGGATGAATACAACGGTCTGCTCGAATCGCCCTGCTATCTGCGGGGGCGGATGTCCTGTCTGTCGTGTCATTCACTGCACAACAGTCATCCGGCTGATCAGCTGGCCAACGGGATGACGGGCAATCAGGCCTGTACTCAATGCCATTCCGAAGACCGTTTCCGAGATCAGTTGAGCGAACACAGTCACCACCCGAAGGACTCGGCAGGCAGCCTGTGTTACAACTGTCACATGCCGTACACCTCCTACGCGCTGCTGACGGCCATGCGCAGTCATCGTATCGACAGCCCGAACATCGCGACGAGTGTTCGGACCGGGCGTCCGAACGCCTGTAATCTCTGTCACACCGACCGGACTCTGGCCTGGTCGGCCGCACAGCTGACGGACTGGTTTGGCGCTCAGCCGGTTGAGATGGGCACTGATGAGCAGCAGGTCTCGGCGGTGCTGTTGTGGCTGCTGCGGGGCGATGCGCTGCAAAGAGCGATCGCAGCCTGGCATCTGGGATGGGAGTCTGCCCGGGAAGCATCCGGGGGCGACTGGCAGGTTCCGTTTCTGGCACTGGCCCTGGAAGATCCCTACGCAGCAGTGAGATTCGTGGCTGAACGGTCATTGCGACAGTTTTCGGCCTTTGGGAAGATCGAGTATGATTTCCTGGGCAGCGTGGAGCATCGGGCCGAGGTGAGCCGCGGGGTTTCTGAGCGATGGGCGGCAGATGGATCGCCGGGTTCGAAGACACGCCCC
>SYLK01000624.1 GCA_005809115.1 Planctomyces sp.
CCGTCGGTCGCTGTCGTCGATGTCCTGAGTAAACCGATGTTCTGCCCGCAGCCGCATCTTCTGGTGCGGTTCCAGGTCGAGTTCCACGCTGACGGGAATCCGGCTTTTCAGTTCCCGCACCGCCTGATTCAGTGCCAGGCGCGGCTCCGGGAACATGCTGTTCGGGTGCATCAGATGATTCAGTCGGGCGGTCCAGTCGGCGCAGGTCAGGTATTTTTCCACCTGCTCGGGCTGATTCCAGGGTCTGGTCTCCACGCGATAGACCCATGTGGGTGAAGTCAGTGTCAGGCGGCCCGAGCCCGCGTCAAAGCTCTGCTCAAACTGTGGTCTGAGCTGAAAGCGGAGCGATTCCCCGATGATGGCGGCAGACGGATTTCCCTGCTGATTCAGATCCTGGATGTAGTTCTCCACAGTCGGCACGCGGGATTCGAGCAGATGTCGGATCTCTTCGAACGTCAGCGTGGTACAGATCTCCCGGGCTGTATTCAGGATCGTGAAGTCCTTTCGAATCGGATCAAACACGATGACTTCGTCCGCGGCATCCACGTAGTCATAGACTCGCGTGTTGTGAAACAGCGAGAGACTGCTCGAGATCATGGGCTCCCTTCCCGCAGGATCGCGATTCACCATGTCGTAGACGTGGGTGGAAACGCGGAGTCCCTGCGCCAGCAGCTCACACGGTAATAACAGCAGTGCAACACAGCTCAGGCTACGGAGCCACATCCGGGTTCTCCCTCCATCCGTTGAGTTCAGGTCAGTCGGCACGTGGCCCGCAAGCCTACAGGCCTGCCGGGCCGCCGGACAACACCGAAATCCATTCGTCCGCCGGTGATTTGCTGTGCCGCCGGACAGAGGCCAACAGTGGTCGGCAGGACTGGCCCGACAGGACCCGGGAGTGGCAGAATCTGCCGCAGCAGTCGACAACGTGGTACCGCGGAACTCAGAGTTCTTCCCCGCCGGTCACGTGAATGACTTCGCCCGTGATAAACTGCGAGTCGAGCAGAAACCTGATCGCAGCACAAACGTCGCGGGGCGACCCCGTACGTTTCAGCGGGATCGATTCGATGGCGCGCTGCTGATGCCAGCTGCTGCGGTCCTCCGGCGGAAGAATGGCTCCGGGAGCAATTCCGTTGACCAGAATATGCGGAGCCAGCTGCTGGGCCAGTGATCTCGTGACGCTGACCAGTGCCGCCTTGCTGGCCGTATAGATCAGGTGGTCACCTCCCGGGCGCAGGGCTCGCCAGTCCAGCAGATTGATGACGTGCCCGAATTCTCCCTCCCCGAGCTGCTTCTGAAACTGCTGGGTCATGAACACCGGAGCCAGCAGATTCACGTTCAGGTGCAGATTGCAGTGATAGACATCCAGCCAGGGCAGTGCGCGATCCTGAAATACGGCCGCACTGTTGATCAGCACGGAGACGGGCCCCACCGCTGCGGCTGCCTCAAACACTGTCATCGCGGCGACGCGCGGATCGCGGAGGTCGGCGGACACCGAGACGGCGGTCCCGCCCTGACTCCGGATCTGGTGGACGAGGACTTCTGCTTCCACGGCCGATGTCCCGTGGTGCACCACGATCGCCAGTCCACGCTCAGCCAGCGACAGGGCGATCTCACGACCCACGCGCCGGGCAGCACCCGTCACAACGGCTACCGACGGCGATGACGACGGCGGATTGCTGACCATCGATCCCGTTACGCCTCGCCGTTCAGACTGCGATTAAGTCGTCTCAGGGCTTCGCTTTCAATCTGTCGCACGCGTTCTCGGGTGAGGCCCAGGGCTTCGCCGATTTCCTTGAGTGTGCGAGGTTCGCAGTCGTCCAGCCCGAATCGCATTCGCAGGATGGCGGCTTCACGCTGGTCCATCTCATCCAGGAGTCGCAGGACATGGATGAGGTTATCGGCGTTGATCAGCTCATCCTCAGGACCTCGAACGCGTTCGTCCGGCACGATGTCCCCCAGCGACATGCCGCTGTCGTCCTGTTCGGACTGAGGCGCGCTGTTGTAGAGAGAAATCGCCTTCTTGACGATGCGCAGTTTCTTGCGGGGAATTCCCAGTTCCCGCGCTATGTCCTCGGCCGATGGCTGTCCGTTGGTTTCCTCCGCCAGCCGCGCCGACGCACGACGCCACTTCGAAAGCAGCTCCACCATGTAGGCCGGGATGCGAATCGTCTTGGCGGAGTTGACCAGTGCCCGATTGATCGACTGCTTGATCCAGTAGCTGGCATAGGTGCTGAATCGGGTATTCATGTCGGGGTCGAATCCCTCCACAGCGCGGAGCAATCCGAGATTTCCCTCTTCAATCAGATCCTGCAGCGGCAGCCCCTTTCCGGCATAGCCCCGGGCAATATTGACGACCAGTCTGAGATTTGCGCGAACCATGCGGTCACGCGCAGCGGCATCGCCGGCCGAGATCCGGTGGGAAAGTTCCTTTTCGTCATCCGCTGTCAGCAGCGCAGTCTCGTTGATTTCGCGGAGGTATGTTTCCAGAGGAGTCTGCAGTCGCGACACGTGGCGCTTCTTTCGTGTGGTCTGTGGCATGCGTTTCCGCCCGTGATGATGAACTGCCCGAGTGGCGATGAGTTGCTCCAGTTATCGTCGGGTTTGCGCAACAGATTCCATGACAAACCTGCAGAACCTGCCGGAACACAGAGGTGGTGATTTTCTGCAGGACGATCCCGACCGTCCGACACAATCGTTTCCGCCCGAACAGCCCGCATGATCCCGGCGGTCGACACACCCGCCGGCACAGCCGGAACGCGGGCCGACGGCGTTCCTCAGTGCGCAGGGGACCTGTCAGGACGGATTGCGAGTTCAGCGGCGAATGAGGCAAAAAAAATCCCTCGACCAGAATGACTGGTCGAGGGATCTGGAAGCTGACGGCCCCTGTGTTCCGGAGACCGTTTTTCTTAAGGGCGGATCAGGACTTGTCGTCGTCTGATCCGGACAGTGAAAACAGGGGACCGGAAGACGAGCCCATACCACCCTTGAGTTCTTCGCGAACTTTGGCTGGCATGCCGGCGGAGGAGGGTTCCGCGGACCCGGTTCCCGCGGCCGGTGTACCGGGCTTCTCAGTGGGTTCCGACCGGCGGCTGAGTCCGATTTTGCGGTCGGCAGTGTCCACACGCAGAATGCGAACTTCCAGTTCCTGTCCCACAGTTACCAGGTTCTCCGGATGATCGACCTTGTGGTCTGCCAGTTCCGACACATGCAGCAGGCCCTCCAGTTCGTCCTCCAGCTGCACGAACACACCGAAGTTGGTGATCTTGGTCACCTTGCCGGTGACCTGACTGCCCGGTGCGTATTTCTGCGGAATCCGAGTTTCCCATGGATCTTCGGACAGCTGCTTGAGGCCCAGGGCGATGCGGCGTCGGTCTTCATCGACGGACAGGATCTGGCACTCGAGCGGATCTCCCTTCTTGAGCATTTCGTTGGCATGCGAGACCTTGCGAGTCCATGACATGTCACTGATATGCAGCAGACCGTCGACACCTTCTTCGAGTTCAACGAAGGCACCGTAGTTCGTCAGGTTGCGAACCGTCCCCTTGACCAGACTTCCCGGCGGGTACTTGGCTGCAACTTCGTCCCAGGGATTGGGCTGAGTCTGCTTCATCCCGAGGGAAATTTCCTGTTTGTCCTGATTGATCCCCAGGACCATCACGTCCACTTTGTCACCGATGGCCACCAGTTCGCTGGGATGATTGACACGGCGTGTCCATGACATTTCACTGATGTGGACGAGCCCTTCAATGCCATCTTCCAGTTTGACGAAAGCGCCATAGGACAGCACATTGACGACTTCGCCGTGAACCCTCGATCCCACCGGGTATTTCTCGCCAATGTTGGACCACGGGCTGGCAGACTTCTGTTTCAGTCCGAGGGCAATCTTTTCCTTGTCATAGTCGATATTCAGGACCATGACCTCGATCTCGTCGTCGATCCGCACCATTTCGGTCGGATGGCTGATGCGTCCCCAGCTCATATCCGTGATGTGCAGCAGACCATCGATCCCGCCCAGATCCACGAAG
>SYLK01000625.1 GCA_005809115.1 Planctomyces sp.
CGCTGAGTCAGCGGGAATTCTATCAGATGGCCGCATTCTTCAATAACACGACGCAGGCGGTGCGGGACGGGAATATCCGGGATACTCCGCCGATCGTGGTGGTACCGCGTGAGGAGGATCGTGGGCGCTTCGCCGAACTGCCCGGGCTGATCACGGACGTTACTGGTCGTCTGGCAGCGCAGCGGGAGCGGATGCGTCCGGAATTTGACGCGTGGCTGCAGACAGCTTCCGGCGAATCCCTGGGTGAGCCGGTATCGGGCGGAGATCTGCACCTGCGACTCCGACTGGATGAAGGTTCCGGTCGCGAGGTTCTGGCTCAGGTGGATCAGCAGTCGCGTCCGATCACGCTGGGGGCCAGCGCCACCTGGCGAGACGGACCAGAGGGCCCCGGGCTCGCGGTTGGTGGTGTGGTGTGTGAGTTTCCGGAGGCTGGCCGCTTCGACGTGCATGATCCGTTCACATGTGCTGCCTGGATCCATCTTCCGGCCAGCGATTCGCATGGGGCGATTTGTGGCAGAATCGACAGTGACAATCATGATCGCGGCTGGGATTTCTGGATGGCGCAGCGTCGGATCGGGCTGCATCTGGTCCACGCGTGGCCGGGACAGGCGCTCAAGGTTGTCAGCCGTGCTCAGGTGCCGGCGAACGAGTGGGTGCATGTGGCAGTTTCCAGTGACGGATCCGGAAAGGCGTCCGGCGTTCGTGTGTATTTCAACGGGAAGCCGCAGGATGTGAACGTCGAGAATGACACACTGGGGGAATCCTCGGTACTGACGGACGTGCCATTTCGCGTGGGCCAGCGAAGTGGTGGAGAACCGTTCTTCGGGGGTCTGCAGGATCTGCGGATTTATCGGCGAAGTCTCTCGGCCGGCGAGGTTGAGGCGACACGAAGACTGAGTCGCTGGCTGGCGCTGCTGAAGCTGCCTCCCGCTGAGCGTGGCGCGTCCGCGACGGGCACGCCGGACTTTCTGGAATACTGGCTCGGTAGTTTCGACTCGTCGTTTGTCGGGCTGCAGGCCGAACTGGAGAGGCTGCAGCGGGAGGAGTCCGAAATTCGGGGGCGGTCGACGATCGCCCACGTGATGCGCGAACGGGACGAACTGCCCGTCGCCTGGGTTCTGGCGCGGGGTGAGTACAATCAGCGTCTGGAGCAGGTGTCGCCGGGGACTCCGGCGGTGCTGCCGCCATTTCCCCGGGATGTTCCCGGGAACCGGCTGGGTTTCGCGAAATGGCTGCTGCGGCCCGACCAGCCGCTTACGGCCCGCGTGACTGTTAATCGGTTCTGGCAGGAGGTGTTCGGCACGGGACTGGTGCGCTCGTCGGGTGACTTTGGAATCGCCGGCGAACTTCCGTCGCACCCCGAACTGCTCGACTGGCTGGCGGTGGAATTTCGGGAAGGCGGCTGGGATGTGAAGCAGTTGTTTCGGCTGATGGTGATGTCTTCGACGTACCGTCAGGCGGCCACCGTGACCCAGGAAAAGCTTGAACGTGACCCGAGCAATCGATTCCTGTCCCGCGGACCGCGATTTCGCATGGATGCGGAAATGGTGCGAGACTACGCTCTGGCAGTCAGCGGGCTGCTTGTGAATCGTCTGGGCGGCCCGAGTGTGAAGCCCTACCAGCCGGACGGTGTCTGGGAAGCCATCGCCATGAACGTCAGCAATACTCGCAGTTATCAGCCTGACACCGGCGAGCAGCTGTACCGCCGCAGTCTCTATACCTTCATCAAACGTATGGCGCCTCCGCCGTCGATGGAAATCTTCAATGCACCGAATCGGGAGTTGTGCCAGGTGCGGCGCGAGCGGATGAATACACCGCTGCAGGCCCTTGTCACGCTGAACGATGTCCAGTTTGTCGAGGCGGCCAGGGCACTGGCCCAGAACCTGCTGCGGAACGGCGGACATACCGCTGAGGAACGACTGCAGGGACTGGGACAGCGGGCGCTCAGTCGTGATTTCCTGGCGGACGAGCTGCAGATCCTGCGGCGCTCGCTGACGGAACTGCAGGAACTCTATCGTGGTGACGAGGCCGCAGCGCGACAGGTCATCGCCACAGGGGCGTCACCGCCGGATGCTGCAATCGACCCGGTGGAACTGGCGGCATGGACCATGTTGTGCAATGAAGTCCTGAACCTGGATGAAGTGCTCACAAAGTAAGGACCGGCCAAAAAATCAGTTGAACAAATTTTCTGGTCAGGGAAGCGCAGCGCCCCCTGACCGGAATCACGCTGGTGTGTGACAGCGGCTGGACCGGAATGTTTCGTTTTGATCGTAAAATTGCTGCATGAAATCATCGGCCAGCTGATGAACTGATCCAGCGAATCCGCATTCGAGGTGCAGGATTCGTGGCCGAAGCTTTAATGAGTTTGTTCAACTTATTTTTTGGCCGGTCCTGATTCGGTGAATGGCCCGGACGAGGAATCCTTATGGATCGGGATGTGGACAGCCAGATTGAAACAGTCAGCGACGAATATCGCCGGACGATCACTCGACGATTTCTGTTTTCCCGCGGTTCGCATCTGCTCGGGACGGCAGCGCTTGCCGCACTGACGGGCGGGATGGCGCCGGCTCGGGGGAAGACCGCCCTGAACGTGGTCGCAGGACATCCGGGGGCCATCCCGCCGCATCGTCCACCGCAGGTCCGGCAGGTGATCTGTCTGCATATGGTCGGCGGGCCGCCTCAGATGGATCTGTACGATTACAAGCCGGTGATGAACGAGTGGTACGATCGCGATCTGCCGGAGTCGATTCGCCGCGGGCAGCGACTGACCACCATGACTTCCGGTCAGGCCCGGTTTCCCATAGCGCCTTCGAAGTTTCGTTTCGATCGCAGCGGCCAGTCGGGGATGTGGGTCTGCGAACTGCTGCCGTGGACGCGCAAGGTGGTAGACGAAATGGTGTTCGTCCGCAGCATGTATACGGAAGCCATCAATCATGAACCAGCCATCTGCCTGATGCAGACGGGCAATCAGACGACCGGCCGGCCCTGTCTCGGCAGCTGGCTGTCCTATGGACTGGGGTCACTGAATCAGAATCTGCCTGCGTTTGTGGTCATGATGGCACGGTCATCAAATACGGAACAGGTGCAGGCCATTTCCGGACGGCTCTGGTCATCGGGATACCTGCCGGGCGAGCACGCGGCGACGGCATTTCGCACGGCCGGCGATCCGATCCTGTTCATCAACAATCCACCAGGTGTCAATCGCGACGTCCGCCGCAGAACCCTGGATGGCCTGTCACAGCTCAACGAGCTGAACTATGGTCTGGTGGGGGATCCCGAAATCATCACGCGAATCCGGCAGTACGAACTCGCCTTTCGCATGCAGGCGAGTGTTCCGGAGCTGACGGATCTGTCGACAGAATCGGCAGCCACGTTCCGACTGTACGGAGATGCAGCTCGGGAGCCCGGCACGTTTGCCAATACAACGCTGCTGGCCCGCCGCATGGTGGAACGCGGCGTGCGATTCGTGCAGATTTACCATAACAACTGGGACACTCATGGAAACGTCGCCGGTCGACTGCCCGATCAGTGCCGCGACGTGGATCAGGCAACTTACGGGCTGATCACCGACCTGAAGCAGCGGGGCATGCTGGACGAAACGCTGATCATCTGGGGCGGGGAATTCGGCCGCACGATTTATTCCCAGGGAGGACTCTCCCGGCTGAACTACGGGCGGGATCATCATCCCCGCTGTTTCACGATGTGGATGGCCGGTGGTGGCTTCAGAGCGGGAACGATCTACGGTGAAACCGATGAGTTTTCCTACAATATCGTGCGGGATCCGGTGCACATTCGGGACTTTCACGCCACCGTGCTGCACCAGCTGGGATACGATCACGAACGGACCAGCTTTCGGTATCAGGGCCTCGATCAGCGGCTGACCGGAGTGCTTCCGGCACGGATTATTCACGAAATTCTGAATGCCGCGCCGCAGGGTGCGGCCTGACATCCAGTCGCAATCGATCCCCCGAAAAGCAGGACACATGTCAAATCGCGATCCCGAGACCACCGGACCCCACGAACCGGCCGTCGAGGAAGATGCCGGTGAGCTGAGCCGGATGCGGCTGGGCGAGTTTCTGCTGCTGCGACGCCTGGGGAGCGGCGGGATGTCCGACGTTTACCTGGCGGAACAGACCTCGCTCAGCCGCGCTGTCGCCGTCAAAGTCCTGAAACCCGCGGCACTGGCTGCTGCCGGCGACGTCTCGCTGCAGCGATTTGAACAGGAAGCCCGTGCCGCCGGGGCGCTCAATCACCCCCATATCGTGCAGATTCTGACGACTGGCAGGGAACGCGATGTGAGCTACATCGTCCAGGAGTACGTACCCGGCCTCAATCTCGCCCAGTGGATCCGGAAGCATGGCAGCCCTGACCTGCAGACCGGTCTGGAATGGATGCAGCAGATCGCCGGTGCCCTGCATGCAGCCGCCGATGCCGGGATTGTGCACCGGGATGTCAAACCGGAAAACATCATGATCACCCGCGGCGGCGCCGCCAAGATCACGGACTTCGGACTCGCCCAGCTCACTCTGGCAGAGGGCGGGAAAACCAACCTGACGCAGGCCGGTACCACTCTGGGAACGCCACTGTATATGAGCCCCGAACAGATTCAGGGCGAACGACTCGATCATCGCAGTGATCAGTATTCCTTCGGAGTCACCTGCTACCAGATGTTCGCCGGTCAGCCGCCATTCTCCGGCCGCAACGCCATGGCAGTCGCAGTGCAGCATCTGAAGGAGCAGCCGACTCCGCTCGCGTCCCGCCGCAGTGATCTGCCAGCGGAACTCTGCCAGCTGATCCACCGCATGCTGGAAAAAAAAGCCAGCAATCGTTATCAGGATCCCTCCGAGCTGGCGGCTGCGCTCAAACAGGTGGATCGAATTCCCGTCCGGTATCCTGGAGATCGTTCGCACGACTGGGCCAGTCCGTTACTGCGGCAATTGCCGGATCTCCGCCGGATCGTGGCCGTGGCAGTCGCGGCCTTGCTCCTGGGCCTCGTGATCGCATGGTCTGCCAACCGGCCGGCTTCGATTCCTGAGCCTCAGAATCCGCTGACTGCGGTCAGGGAATCCTCAGCCGCGCGACAATTCGCGGCCGCATTGCTGAATCACAGAAGTCGAGGAGCATGGAAAGCCGTCATGGAATATTTTCCCGGGACGCGCGAAGCGGAACTCGCTCAGATGCGACTTGCACTCGTGTGCCTGAATCCGCCTCTGCCCGATTTCGATCAGGCGATCCTCGAGTTTCAGAACGTGGAAGCACTGGGCCATGCGCCCGATCGCTCCGAACTCAGCATCCTGGGATTACTGGGGCAGGCCTTTGTGCGACATCGCCAGGGACGGGAATCCGAAGCACGAGATCTCCTGGAAGACCTGGAATATGCGCTGGACGACGCTTTCCCGGGTGCCAGCCGGGACGACCAGCTGGAATTCGTTCTCAGTCAGGGACCGACGGAACTGGCGGAATTTCTGCAGGCACCCATGCCGCGCCCCGAACCACCACCCGACCGTTAGGACCGGCCAAAAAATCAGTTGAACAAATTGTCTGGTCAGGGAAGCGCAGCGGTCCCTGACCAGAATCAGGCTGCTGTGTGGCAGCGGCTGGACCTGAACGGTTCGTTTTGACCGTAAAATTGCTGCCTGAAATCATCGGCCAGCTGATGAACTGATCCAGCGAATCCGAATTCGAGGCGCAGGACTCATGCGGCCTAAGTTTTCCTGAGTTTGTTCAACTGATTTTTTGGCCGGTCCTTAACCCAACTTCCCCAACTCGTTTCAGAAACACTGTATTTTCTGCGGTTTGAGCC
>SYLK01000626.1 GCA_005809115.1 Planctomyces sp.
CCCAAACTCAGGTGCCCCGTGACCGGCCCTCAGCGCCACCGGCACTCAGCGCCACCGGCACTCAGCGGCACCGGCACTCAGCGTGAACGAGAGTCAGCGAAAACAGGAGTCAGCGTGAGCAGTAGTCGATAATTCGGGCCAGTTCCGTCCGCAGCTCTGCGCGGTGGATAATGCGGTCAATAAAGCCGTGTTTCAGCAGGAATTCGCTGGTCTGGAAGTTCTCCGGCAGTTCCATTCGGCAGGTGGCTTCGACGACTCTGGGCCCGGCAAATCCGATCAGTGCTTTGGGTTCGGCCACAATCACATCGCCGAGGGATGCAAAACTCGCGGCCACTCCGCCCATCGTGGGATTCGTCAGGACAGAAATGAACAGTCCCCGGGCTCGGCGAAATCGGGCGAGCGCTGCCGACACCTTACCCATCTGCATGAGCGATATGATGCCTTCGTGCATCCGGGCACCGCCGCCGGATCCGCTTACAATGACCAGCGGGAGCGACAACCGGGTGGCCTCTTCGACAGCCCGGGTGAGTTTCTCCCCGACAACCGACCCCATACTGCCCATGATGAAGGCCGAATCCGTCATGGCGAAGACCAGCGAACGACCGCGCATGTAACCGCGACCTGCCGTACACGCATCCCGCATTCCGGTCTTCTGCTGTTCTTCCAGCAGCCGCTGACGATACGGCTTGCGATCAGAAAAACCCAGAGGGTCTCCGGGAGCAAGTTCCGCGAACCACTCCTCGAAGCTGTCCGGATCCAGCAGCTGCTGAATTCGTGTCTGCGTCGAAACGTAAAAATGATGGCCACATTCCGGACAGACGTTGAGGTTCTGCTCCACCTGTCGGCGAAACAGCGTGGCGTGACACGAATCACACCGCAGCCATAAACCGTCAGGTACGCTGCGCTTCGCAGGCCTGGTCAGGGATGTCGAAGATTTCTCGGAGTTTTCCACTGTACTCATCAGGTGCTCTCCCGCGGTCCGGGATCCGTGGTCATGCTGTTGAGAATGACCGGACTCTCACCATTGACGAATGGCGATGGGTCGAATGCGGTCGTTTCAATAATCTGCACCAGCTCACTCTGTTCTTCACCACACAGACAGGCACCGAGTCCCGGCTGACGGTGCTGCAGCGTACACCGGATCACGGTCGCCAGGGGTTCCGATGCGACAATCGCAAAGACGTCATGCCGCCGAATCGCCTTCGTCAGGACTCGGCTGAGTCGCTGACACGCTTCCGAGAGTGTCTCACCTTCGGGCGGACAAATCGAGACAGAACTGTCTCTGCCACCGCGAAACAGCTTCGGAAACCGCCGTCGGACGTCCGACTCCGGCAATCCCTGCCACAATCCCTGATTCACGTTCCGCAGCTCGTCCAGCTCCCTGACCCGGGCAGACCGCTGGGATTCCGATATGGCCCGGGCCGTGGAACAGGCCGGATCCTCCGGCGAAGTATAGATCGCCCGCAGGCTGATCCCACGATCCTGAAGACGCCGGATCACCTCCCGGATCTGCTCGATTCCCCGCTGGTTGACCGGCATGTCCAGCGTCCCCAGCAGGCGATGCTGGTCGTCATAGTCAGTGCTGCCCGCGCGAATCAGTACGACTGTTGCCATGTGGATTCGTTCCTCAGCAACCCAGCCGCGACAATGACGCGATCTCGCGCAGTTCGGCGACAGCCGCCGAATAGTCCACGGCATCAAAGATGGCACTACCGGCCACGAACACGTCCGCACCGGCCTGCGCACACGCTTCGATCGTGTCGCAGCTCACGCCGCCGTCGATCGATATGATCAGGCTGTCCCCCTGAACTGCACGAGCCTCCAGCACCCGCGGAAGCACCTCCGGCATGAATTTCTGACCCCCAAACCCCGGCCGGACACTCATCACCAGCAACATGTCACATTCCGAAAGCACCGACGCAACTCTCGCAAACGGCGTCTCCGGATTGATGGCTACCCCCGCCACCACATCCTGACGCCGAATCTCTCCCAGCAATGCCACCGGATCCGACACGGCCTCAATGTGAAATGTGATCGCGTCACATCCCGCCCCAACGTAGTCCATCAGATAACGCCCCGGCTCTGATACCATCAGGTGTGCATCAAACCGCAGCGCCGTGGCCGAACGCAGCCGCTCGATCACCATCGGACCATATGACAGATTCGGAACAAAATGACCGTCCATCACGTCCAGATGGATCAGCGAACAATCCGCCGCTTCCAGCAGTTCCAGCTCTCGGCGGAGATTTCCGAAGTCGCATTTCAGCATCGATGGAGCAATGATCGGACGACGCGTCCGCAACAGACTCAACATCGCTTCTCGATTTCGCATCAATGCCAGCCAACAGGACAATCATCCGGAAAACACACCCGCGTCAGTCTTCCGCAGGCGCCTGCATCCCAACAACGGGGCAAGCCAATTCCCGGATCGATTCTGGATCACACGATTATCCACGCCCGGCGATGCCCTGTCCAGCCAAACTCCGCCAACACTATTTCCGGCCAGGAAATTTTGCCAGATCAACCCATTTTCGCCAGATTTACTGCATACTCGGTCAACCGCAGCCAAGGCGACAGGATCACTGCCCGTCCCTGCTCCTGATTCGGCGCGGCTCCACTGCTGGGCGACAGCCACAGCCGCAGGAAGGAACAGCGATTAAGGACCGGCCAAAAAATCAGTTGAACAAACTCAGGAAAACTTCGGCC
>SYLK01000627.1 GCA_005809115.1 Planctomyces sp.
AAAAACTCCGACTCAAACTGCCCGCCAAAATAATCCAACGCAAAATGTAGTGTAAACTTTTGGGCTCAAACCGCAGAAAATACAGTGTTTCTGAAACGAGTTGGGGAAGTTGGGTTAAGAAAAAGTGCTGAACCAGATATCGCTGCGGTCAGGAATTGCCTGATTCGCTCGAACTCGCCGGCTGGTCCTGGCCTCACTTGAGCAATCTGCGAATCTTACTGCACTGAGAACCCCTCACAAAACCTCCGTGGTCGCGTTGCTGCGAGCGTGATCGAGATGCCAGGAAGAGTGACGAGGCGACACCTGTCGTCGAGGAGCAATGACGCCGCAGATTGGCGGCTCACGGAGGTCTTGTCAGGGGTTCTTGCTGCACTTAGTCCCTTAGTCGAACGAACGGACGGCGAATCGACAGAATCTCATGGACGAGTCCTGTGCGACCGTCGCCAATCAGCCAGCGAGCCTTTCACGGCATCTCACGATCGCTGACAGCAGCAGACTGGCGACGTCTGGAGTCCAGAAATGCCTGGAGCAGAACCTGTGCGGCCAGTTTGTCAAGGCGTCCTTTGCGCTGTTTCCTGGACAGCTCGGCTCCGGCGAGGAAATACTCGGCCTGGGCCGTACTGAATCGCTCGTCCTGCAGTGCCACCGGCAGAGACAGGACATCGGACAACCAGTTGGCAAACGCCCGCGCTTCGCGTGATTTTTCGCTCTCGTCGCCGCTCAGATGAATCGGCAGCCCGACAACCAGCCCGACAGGACGATATTCCTCGGTCAGTCTCACGAAGAACCTCCTGTCTGCCTCCGGGCCCTGCCGCTGGTAGTTGTGAAGCGGGCTGGAATACTGCTGATACATGTCGCTCACGGAAACGCCGACTCGCCGCGTGCCATAATCGATACCGAGCAGCACGCCCGCGGCGGGAAGTGACTGATTCTCGGCGGATGAATGCGGGGCGCTCTGATTCATCGGACGCTGCTCTCTGAAGAATCCGAGGGAACCGGGATGACCTTCGATTGAGGCGTGCTCAACCCGCACACGCGCCGGACCAGCACCCCCAGATCGTCACAATGCGAATACAGGACCGGAATCGCCAGCAGGGTCAGCAGGAGCGATAATGTCTGTCCCCCGACGGCCAGCACCGCGATGGAACGCCGCTCTTCGGCTCCCGGTCCGGTCGCAATCAGCAGTGGCAGCAGTCCGGCAACGAACGATACCGTCGTCATCAGGATCGGTCGCAGGCGATCCCGATTGGCCTGCATGATCGCCTGGGTTCGCTCCATTCCCGCAGCGCGCAGGGCATTCGTATGATCGATCTGCAGAATCGAAGCCTTCTTCACGACGCCGAACAGCACCAGGATCCCAAGGGCGGAATACAGATTCAGCGTCTCGCCGCCCCAGTACAGGCTGAGCAATCCGAAGGGCACAGCCAGCGGCAGGGACAGCAGGATCACCAGAGGATGTACAAGGTGTTCATATTGCGCCGCCAGTACGATATACATAAAGACAAATGACAGGATAAATGTCCACCCGAAATCTGCCAGCGTGCGTTCGAGTTCCCGGCCACCTCCCAGAACGCGTGTGCCGAAACCGGCAGGCACTCCGATGTCATGAGCCGCGGCATTGAGTGCCGCGATACAGTCACTCAGAGCATAACCGGCATCGACGTTTGCGCGGACGGAGACCATGCGCTGGCGATTGAAGCGATCGATCCGCGACGCCTCGATGTTGTGTCTGAACGATACGACATTATCGAGACGCGTGGGCACTGAGTTGTTCAGAGGTTGTGTGGGGGAACCCGCCGACACGAGCAGAGCTGTACCGGGCCGAGCGCGCACAAACAGATGAGAGATGGATTCGATATCGCCGCGATCGATGCCCACCAGGCGCAGTTCCACGTCGTATGCATCGTCGATCGTGCGGTCACGGTAGCGGGACACGCGGTCATCGCCTCCCACAGCGATTCGCAGCGTGTCCGCGATTTCACGGACATCGACTCCCAGAGCCGCAGCCCGTTCCCGGTCGATGACTGCAAGGACTTCGGGATGATCGATGCGCAGGGTGGATGTGACATCGACGATTCCCGGGATCTGTTTTGCGCGGTCCATCAGCGACTCGCTGAATTCCAGCAGGCGGCTGATGTCGGGGCCGGTGATCGAGAAATCGATGTCGACGGGTGCTCCCTGCCTCAGAGACGTCAGATTTCTGACAGCGATTCGCAGGTCAGGGATCTGGTTGAGCCGACTGCGAATTTCGGACATCTTGTCGCGCTGTGTAAAATTGCCGCGAAACGCTGTTCCCGGATCACCATTCAGCAGTCCCTGCAGCAGCCGCCCCAATGAAAAGGTACGATCGGCGCTGTTCTGCAGCCGAATGTAGAACTCTGCCGTATTGATATCTCCGAGGCCTCGGGTACCCACCGACGCCAGAATTGTTTCGATCCCCGTGACCTGACGAAGTTCCGTTTCAGCCAGATCGATCACTCGCCGCATCGCCGCCATGCTGGCCCCCTGAACTGCCTCCACTCGGACTTCAAATTCCGATTCATCCACATTCAGCGGAACGTAGTCCTGACTGACCAGGAAATACAAAGGGACATTGGAAGCCATCACCGCAAGGGACATCAGCAGCACGACCCAGCGAAAGCGCATTGCCTTGCCCAGCAGCCACAGATACGGAATCTCCAGCCACTGGTAAAACCCCTGGCGTGAATCAGCCGAGGCCGGAGTGCCACCGGGAGGTGTGTCGAGTCCCCGACGGAGCATCCGGCTGCACATCATGGGAGTGAGCGAAAAACTCACCAGCATGGATATCAGAATCGCTGCAGTGGCCGTTACTCCGAACTGGTACAACATCCTGCCCGTTACACTCGACAGGAATGAGACGGGCAGAAACACGATGACCAGTGACAGCGTTGTGGCCAGCACCGCGAGGCCGATTTCGCGAGTGCCCTCAACGGCTGCGATCATCGGATCCATGCCCTTTTCCTCAATGCAGTGAAACACGTTTTCGAGTACTACAATAGCGTCATCGATCACGACTCCGACCATGAGTACCAGAGCGAGCATGGTCACGTTGTTGAGCGTAAATCCGAACCATCTCATGAACGCGAACGTGGTAATGATGGAGGCGGGAATTGCCACAGCCGCGATCAGAGCCGACCGCCACGACCTCATGAACAGCAGGACCGTGATCGATGCCAGGATGCTGCCGGATATGAGGTGCTGCTCAATCTCATGGAGTGCTGCCAGAATATACCGTGACTGGTCCTGAATGATCTCCACCGTGACATCCGGTGGCAGCAGTTCGCGGCACCTGGGCAATCTGGCCCGGATGCCTTCGATCACGGCCACGGTGTTTTCACCGGACTGCCGCTGAACCTGGAGAATGACAGCCGGCCTGCCGTTCAGTCGCGCCAGAGTTCTGACTTCCTTGGTTGCATCATGGACCTGCCCCAGATCGCTGAGTCGGATGGCGGAGTTCTGAACCGTCGACACTACAAGATCAGGGAAATCGCGGGAATGCCCGACACGCCCCAGCGTGCGGAGCGACCGCTCTCGCAGTCCTTCGTCCAGTCGCCCGCCGGGAACCTCGGAATTCTGTCGGACAATCGCCTCGCGCACCTCCAGGATCGAAAGTCCATGCGCTGCCAGGCGTCTGGCATCAATCTCGACCTGCACCGCGCGGTCGGCCGCCCCTGCAATTCGCACCTGCCCGACGCCCTGCGACGATTCAATGACGTTCTTGACGGAGTTGTCCGCCAGCACGTAAAGCTCCCGGGGCGTCCGGGGACCAGAAACTGCCAGCGTCATGACGGGGGATGAATCCAGGTCCTGTTTCTGGACCACTGGGGGGTCAATGCCCGGCGGCAGGAGATTCAGGATGGCGTTGACCGCGTCCCGCACGTCCTGAATGGCGGCGTCGATATTCCGGTCGAGCCGGAAGGTGACCAGCACCATGGACCGTCCCTCACGGGAGATCGATCGGAGTTCGTCAATCCCCGCCACGGTGGCCACTGCGTCTTCGATGACGGTACTGACTTCCGATTCCACTTCCTCAGGTGCCGCCCCCACATAGTTTGTGCGCACAAGCACCATAGGAAGGTCCATGCTGGGAAACCGGTCCACGCCCAGTTGCGGGAAACTGATGACACCGGCCACAGTCAGTGCTGCGATCAGCATCAGCGCAAAGATCGGTCGTTTGACACAGACGGCGGCAAGCCAGTACACGGCAACTCTCTCCGGATGGCCCAATCTGGGGATGGCCACAAACTGGGGATGGCCCCAATCTGGGAAGAAACGTCATCTGGCGGGACTGGAATTTGCCGGGGATTTCGGTCCACCCGGTGAAGCTGTCAGCGGAGGGTTCTCGGCCGACGTTCCGGACATGGCCCCCGCGACGGCCTGCTCAGTGACGTCCGGCCTGGCGGCGCCGGTGGTGGTGACAGCCAGCGGTACCACACGCGCTCGTCTTCCGGCAGTCGCGTCCAGCAGAATCACATCACCTTCGATCACACCTTCAAGCACTGCGATTCCTGAGTCACGGCGTTCACCGGTCAGCACCTGTTGCTCCAGTGCCTCACCGTCCACCACCTTCCAGACCTTTTCGACCCCGGCAAATTCAATCAGCGACGACGCCGGAATCACGATGGCCTGCGCCTGCGGGTCCGTGACGACTCGGGCCTCCGCGAACAGACCGCTGCGATAGTCGCCATCATGGTTGTCGACGACGGCTTCGAAGACAAGCGATCGACTCTGCAGATCCACAGCCGGACTGATGCGAGTGACTTCAACGTCGACGGGGGCCGCCACGGATTCAATCTGCAGCTGGACCTGCTGCCCCACGGCCAGGGAAAGTGCATGGCGTTCCGGGACACTGCCGCGAAAACGCAGGGGATTCGTACGCACCACCGTTGCCACGGCATCACCAATCCGGACATAGGTCCCGGGGGAAACCTGCTTCTGCTGAATCTGACTGGCGAACGGAGCGCAAATCACAGTGTCTGTGAGCGCTTCGCGCACCAGCGACAATTCCGCCTCGCGTACACTGATCAGAGCAATCTTCTCGCGGGCACCGTTCAGTGCTGAACGATATCTGGCGTCCGTAACCGCTGCCGTGGCCGTCAGCTGCTCAACGTCCGCGGCCGAGAGGGAATTCCGGACCACCAGCTGTTTCGCACGTTCCACAGCCGCCAAGGCCTCTGTCCAGACGGCTTTCTGTTCCAGGACCGGCGGGGCGTTTTCGGGACTCAGTTGTTCTGCCGGATCACCAGCTGCCAGTCCGACCGCCGCACGGGCCTGCAGCAGCTGGGCTTCGGAATGCTCAACCCGCATTCGGAATTCGTTCTGCCGCAGCGTGACAATCGGTGTTCCGGCGGTCACAGCATCGCCGAGGTCTACGTGCACCTGGTCCACCCGACCTTCCACCCGGCTCCCGATCACGGCAATCTCGTCCGCCACGAGACTCCCGTAACTGCGAACGATCCGGGGCCACGGATGGCGACTGACGGCGACTGTCGGCGTCTCCAGTACTTCCGCCTCCACCTCCGCCGCCGCTCCGGGTTCGGAATGTGCTGCCGATGCGCCGCAGCCGGCCGCTGCCATCAGAATAACTGCCGCGGAACACAGGATGGAAACTCTCCCGGCAGCCAGCGCCGTGTCTGGCAGACTGGGCACGCCGCGAGGCGGCCATCGGGGAGTGATCGGCAGTCGATGTCCGGAGGCACACGATTCAGGTGCAAGGTTCATCCGGAACAGCCTGGCAATGCCGGCGGTAGTCCCAGCGGACGACGAGAAAGGCGAGGAAGTCATACGCGGTATGTGTGGTGATGGGGATGAGGAGGTTGGGCGTGGTGTCTGCAGCCACCAGTGCTGTCAGATACAAACCAATGAACGCGGCAAGTACAGCATACAGGGGCGTGACGGCATGGGCTACACCAAACAGCAGGTTGCTGACCAGAATGGCCAGGGGCGGATTCCAGTCGCGAATCCAGAAATAGAGAAAACCACGAAAAAGAGATTCCTCACACAGGCCGGCCAGCAGCGCCAGCAGCAGCATATCAACCAGCCGACACTCGTCCAGCAGCGGTCCGATTTCATCTCTCAGGAACACACGAATTGCAGCCATGCCCTTTGAACGGGACAGGTAAGCGACGGCCAGAACCAGGAGCATCGGGACGGTGGCGAGCAGACCGAGAGCAAAATCTCCGGTATTCCAGAACAGGTGCGCCGTGGGGCTTGTCCCGGTGATGAAACCGGCGACAAACGCGACAACCAGCAGGCCGCTCGCGAACAGACCGGCGCTTAACAGGAACTGAGAATGCGTCAGACGTTGCATCCGGGTCAGAGCCTCACGGTGTTTCCGCAGAGCGCCGACGCAACGGCGGCATCGGCAATCTTTGCGGCAAACACACCGTGCCGTGCGGGCGAGCCGTTCTCAGCCAGCCCCAGGATTGTGTCAATCAGATTCGTGGCAGGCGCATACAGTGGGTAGATTTCGTCCGGCCGGAGTGGCGGGTACTCGATCACGCTCCCGTCGCGACCATACTCTGTGAGTGTACCCTGCCACAGATCCTGTGTCAGTACGCCCTCGGTCCCGTACAGCCGCAGTTCGTAGTGCAGCTTCTGTGGGACGGCGGCACCGTTCGTGGCCAGGGAAACGAGCGTCCAGTCGTCGAGAGTCAAGTTGAGGGCGTTGTAAACATCAACCTGAGCCTGATCGTTCTCGAGGCGAGCGAACACATCCACGGGCTGTCGTTCGGTCAGGAAACTCACATACGCCGCCGGATGAGATGTCTGACACAGAATCTGCCCGCCACCGGCCAGCGCCGGATCACTGTAGGAACTGAGGCCCGGTTCGAGGTAGGGCTTCTGGTGTTCCTGCCGGGTGTCCCTGACACCGCCACCAATGGCCTGCGCGAATGGCAGTCCGCGATAGAGTCACTGCGTCACGTTTGTCATGAGGATACTGATCATTCGCAGCCGGCCCAGCCTGCCGGACTGTACGCAGCTTCGGGCGGCCACGCAGTGCGGCGTGTAATGCCATGTCGCCCCGAGCATCAGGATACGATGTTCTCTTTCTGCCAGATCATTCAGCTCCGCGGCTTCGGCCGAACGGACGGTGACAGGCTTCTCGACGAGAACATGGCAGCCCCGCTTAAGGGCGGCCAGCGTCTGGGAGTAGTGCAGCACCGGGATGGAACTGATGATGACCGCGTCCAGCGGCGCAGCGTCCAGCACCTCGTCAACCGTCGTGCAGGCGTATGGAGCACCGAAATCCGTCGCAATTCGCCTGGCCGTGTCGGCATCGTGATGCTGCACCGCGACCAGTTCGGCCCGCGGATGCCGGATCAGAGCCGGCAAATGTGCCGTAGTGCCCCACCAGCCGGCACCAATGACTGCGCACCTGACACGGTTCAATGGAATCGGCTCCTCCTCAGGAATTCAGACGGGGCAGTTCAGCACCATGCAAGACACGATGACGGCGCATGCCCCGATGGCGGTGGTTGTTGCATTCATAACTTGTGAACGATAAAAGGACCCGGTCAGGATCCGCAGAGTTTTCTTCGCTCGGACTCAGGCAAACAGGGAACGCAGACCGGGGAACGAAGAACAGGGGGGCCGGGAATTTCATGCCCCATCACGTCGGCTGTGCTTCGTCACGCTGGCCCTCTCTCCCGAGTACCAGGGAGTGGGGACTCAGAGTGGCGACTTCCGACGGAGGATATCAGATTACTCCGGTTTTTTCTCGCATTTCGAGGGAAGGAATGCCGCAATGAAAATGTATCTGTGTGGAACCTGGAGGGACGCCGCCAGACAGCAGCCGGTCCACAGTCCGTTTGACGATTCCCTGGTGGATCTCGTGCCCCGCGGAACACCTCAGGATATCCGGGAGGCTGTGACGGGACTGGTATCGGGTGCCGTGAGCATGAGGCGGCTGACGGCAATGGACCGTGGTCAGCTGCTGCGGCAGGCTGCTGCGGGACTGCGGGAGCAATCTGAAGAATTCGCCAGGCTGATCAGTCGTGAAGAGGGTAAAGTCATCACCGAGTCGCGGCTGGAAGTGTCGCGAGCCGCGGAGACTCTGGATCTGTCGGCCGAAGAAGCGCGACGGATCGCAGGTGACATGATTCCGCTCGACGCGGCGCCCGGCGGCGGCGGGAAGCTGGGGTTCACCGTGCGAGTTCCCTGCGGCATCGTGGCCGCCATCACGCCGTTCAACTTCCCGCTGAACCTGGTGTGCCACAAGGTCGGTCCGGCCATCGCGGCCGGCAATGCCGTGCTGATTAAGCCCGCATCGGATACTCCGCTGACGGCCCTGAAACTGGTCGAGGTGCTGCTCCGTGCCGGCATCCCCGACACCGCCATCGCCTGCGTCACCGGCCCGGGCGCGGAACTGAGCGAAGCAATCTGCCGGGACGAACGGATCCGCAAGATCAGCTTCACGGGCAGCGCCGAGGTTGGTCGCCGGATCTGTGCGGCGGCAGAACTGAAACGCGTGACCATGGAACTTGGCAGCAACAGTCCCATCATCGTACTGGACGACGCCGACCTGGAACTGGCGTCACGCGCAGTGGCAGGTGGCGGTTATGCCAACGCCGGGCAGGTCTGCATCTCGGCACAGCGCATTCTGGTACACGATGCAGTCGCGGCTGACTTTCTGGACGCGCTGAGGCCCCAGGTGGCATTGCTGTGTGAGGGTGACCCGCTGGATGATTCCACGCGGCTGGGCCCCATGGTCCGGGAGAGTGAAGCCGCGCGGGTTGAGTGCTGGATTCAGGAGGCCGTCGCCGCCGGGGCGCAGCCGATTCTGACCGGCCAGCGGCGGGGCGCCTTCTGCCCCGCCACCATTCTCGACCACGTGGACCCGCGGAGCAGGATCAGTTGTGAAGAGCTGTTCGGCCCCGCAGTGGCGGTGACGCGGTGTCAGTCAGTGGACGAGGCAATCCGGCTGGCCAACGATTCCCGCTTCGGACTGGCTGCCGGAATTTTCACCCGCGATCTGCAGCGCGCAATGCGGTTCATCCATGAGGTGGATGCCGGCAATCTGCATGTGAACTGGACGAGCCAGTGGCGCGCGGACCTGATGCCTTACGGCGGACTGAAGGAAAGTGGCTTCGGAAAGGAAGGTCCCCGGTACGCCGTCCGCGACATGACTGAAGAAAAAATGGTGGTGATTCATTAGAATCCCTGCAGGAATTCGCGTTGTCCCCTGTGTCTCCAGGCAGGCGTTCAGGCTGGACGACACACCATGCACAGCAATGATCCACTGTTGAAACATCGCTTTCGGGGGACAGAAATTCATGCTTGAGGCAGAAAAATGATGACGGATGATTGCTCGGTACACCCTGATGCACTGCTGGAATCCGTCCTGAGCGTGGATCGTTTGATCCAGCCTGCTCTGGCGCGCATGGGTATCATCACGGTTGGGCAGATGGCCGGACTCAATGTCCGGAGCCTCTCGAAGGAACGTTCGATCGGTGTAAAGAAACTGCAGATCCTTGCGTCCCTGTCCGCGGCAGCGGAGGAGAAGCTGCGGCAAGGCAGTAGTTGGCAGGACCCGACTGCGTCAGATTCACGTCCGGGCCGGGGAAAATCCCGCAGTCGCCGCGAGAAACTGCCGCTGGCGTTTGTCCCGAGCATCCTGAAAAATCCCCTGAAGCGCTGTGGAATTCGTACGGTTCATGACCTGCTGGCCGTTGATCCGGATTCACTGACAAGACTGAGGGGATGGAGTACGGGCAAGGTACAGTTGTTGCGCAGCCTCCGGCAGGTTTACCAGCAGATGCTCAGCGAGACGCCGAGCAGCTTTGTCCAGCGGCCACTGGTGGCGCTGGTGCCGGAGTGTTTTCTGCCGGACAGCAAAATCGGGAAACGTCTGATTCGCGAGGTGATTGCCGTCGACTTTCATTGGGCTGGACCGCCCAGCACTGCCGTAACGGATTTTACGTCGCTGCGGAACCTGATCCGCCACTGGATGAATCCGGATTCGCGGAACAGACCGGAGCCGCCACGAGAGCGGCGAAGTGATTCGACCGGTATCGTTCCGGATATTCCTCTGTTTTTTTGCCGACAATTCTCGAAAACCGAATCCTTGATCTGCAGCCCGGAAGCTTCGCCGCTCTGAATGCCGTGGACGCGTGGAAGCTGCCAGATCTGAGTGGATGGGGAAGTCGGAAAACGGAA
>SYLK01000051.1 GCA_005809115.1 Planctomyces sp.
CTCCCGCACGATGACGAGGTCCACGTTGACTCCTTCGAAGAACGTGCGGACCCCTTTGTAGCTGCGACATGGCCGCACACAGGCATACAGGCCCAGTTCCTGACGCAGATACACGTTGACACTGCGAAAACCCTTGCCGATCGGCGTGGTGATCGGGGCTTTCAGGGCGACCTTGTTGGCCCGGACAGACTCCAGCACGCGGGGCGGTACCCGTCCCTCCGCCTCGATCACTTCGATCCCGCATTCCTGAACATCCCAGTCAATCCGGACTCCGGTGGCATCAATGCACTTCTGCGTCGCCCGCGCAATTTCCGGACCAACACCGTCACCTGGAATCAACGTTACATTGTACATGCCTGATCAGCTCTTTCTGATGAATGAATCGCGTTCGCGCCTTGTTCCTCGCAGCATACCAGCCGGCAGACGGTAGCACATCGTCTGCATGTGTTCAACTGGTTTCTCGCTCCGCGCAGTCCCCGGCCACCGGCCCGTCTGGTTTCTCATTTTCCTGCCCTCCGCATAGACTGATGACTGAAAATACGTTGGCGCCAAACCTGTGTTGTCGTTGCGGAGTCCCTGAGTTGCGATCTGCCTGTCTGACTGCCCGAAGCGTGTTCATCCCCTTCGCTCTGCTGGTTCTGGTCACCGTCTGCGGCTGTGGTCAGCCGGCCGGTCAGGATGGAGCAAAGGACACGGCCGAGTCCCGGACAGGCGTGGAGACAGGCTCCTCCGCGCCCTTTTCGGCTTCGGCAGCGCTTGCGCCCGCACTGCCCGCAGTCACTGACGACCCGGCGGCCCTCGCCGAGATCGAGGCTGCCGGAGCCCGGCTGAAACGCGATTCCGAGGGATTCGTGGTGGACATCGATCTGCGCGGCACGACGGCTACGGATGCAACGTTGTCACGGCTGACAGGAATTCGGCGCCTCCGATCCCTCCATCTGGACGATCTGCCGATCTCAGATGCCGGAGTGGAACTGCTGGCCGCGAGCGGCTGCCCGCTGGCGGCGCTGGATCTGCGTGGGTGCCCGGTGACAGATGCTGCCATGGATTCCCTCGCGCGCATCGGGACGCTGCGCGCGATTCGCATGTCGGGTGAGAACGGAAAGACAGCGGTGTCGGACGGCGGACTGGCTAAATTGTCGACGCTGCCGGATCTCCGAGTCATCGCCGTCGACGGACTGTGGATCGGCACGCCTGGACTGCAGAGTCTGCTTCCGGCGGCCGGCATCGAAGAGCTGTATCTGAAAAGTACGCTCGTGGACGACGAGTCCATGGCCGTCGCGGCAAAGTTCGGGAATCTGCGAAAACTCCGCATTTCCAAAACCCAGGTCAGCAATGAAGGATTAAAGCTGCTGACCGCCTGCCGGAAACTGGAGGATCTGGACCTGAGCGAAAATTCGCTCCTGAATAACGACGGCATGGTTCATGTGGGACAGATGTCCGAACTGAAAAAGCTGAACCTGTGGCGGGTGGCGGTCAGTGATGCAGGAATCGCGGCACTGGCAGAACTCCGCCGGATAGAATGGCTGAATCTGGACAACACCCAGTTGTCGGACGCCGGCCTGCCGGCGCTGCGGGAAATGACCGCCCTGACGTTCCTGCACCTCGGATCGACGTCTGTTTCGGACAGCGGGCTGCCGCTGCTGGAACACCTGACGGCCCTCAGGGACCTCCAGCTGACTCGCACCGCGGTCACGGAGGCCGGGGCGGCGGCACTGGCAGGGAAACTGCCGATCTGCACGATTCAGCTCAAATACGTCGACAGCGCTGAGAGCCCCTGAGACGGCCTCCCCGGCCGGTCTGCGGCGATGTGAGCCGGCTGATCGAGGTTCTGGCAGGGGCCGGTCCACGATCAGCGTGTGCCCTGGAAGTCGGAATTCCCCGAAACGATCTTGACCGGATTCCGGAAAATCTGCAGAGTCCGGGCAGTTGGTTTCCGGGTCGTGTTCCACGTCACCAGCCAGGGAAGGTAGGTGGAGGATGCACAAACGCCACTGGATCTCGCGTCTGAGTGCGAATCTGTTCATCGCGTGTTATGTCAGTTGCCTTGCCTGGGGCGTTGCCGCCCACGCTCTGAAGATGGGGCTGTCAGGCAACACGCTCAGCTATTATGTCGTGTGGGACATGTTCTGCGGCTGGCAGGCGTATGACAACCGGACGCACCTCATCGCTGAGGGACGCAGCGGGCAGTATTACGATCTGCGTGCTCCCTGGGGGGAGTTCTGCCCGTTTGGCAGTACCGCCCGGATTCATTACGACGTGTCCAATCGACTGGTTCCGAAGCATATTCGCAATGTGCTGAAGCACACGACGCACGAGCCGATCGATCGGGTTTATGTCGTACAGGAAATCTGGCCGAAGCAGTTCAACATTCCGGATCGGCTGTGGGGAACTTATTTTGAAGAGCCCTGCGAGCGGATGTCGTATTTCAATCTGCGGGCGATCTGCAGTGAGAGCGGGAGTGTTCTGAATTCTTACCCGGACTGGTATGCCCGCCAGACGATGCAGTCGATTTCGGACAACCCGCGACTGCAGCTGGCCGCGCGGCGTGCTCAGCCATTTATCAATACGTTCGCATCTCCCGTGCGGGACTCGCTGGCACAGTCGCCATCGTTTGAGTCCGTCGGCGGGGAGATGCTGAATACGAACTGATCGCGGCACGATTTTTTTCCGGCCTGAGCTGATGGAGATGCAGGGATGACACAGATTCACAGAACAGCGACGTCACCGATTGCGAGACTTCAGCAGTTTTTCCATGCGGAGGAATCGCCCTACGGCCTGGCACTGGTCCGAATTTTTTTGCCGTTCGCGGCCATGATTCCCATGGTCCAGCGGTTCTTTGTGGTGCGTGAGCTGTTCTCGACCGACGGGACTTCTCAGTCACTGTTCGAGTTCTACGGCTGGGACAATCCCCTTCCGGTGATGGTGCCGCAGCTGGCGGCGGCCTGTTATGGACTGATGATCTTTGCCATGGCCTGTGCGATCGTCGGCTGGCAGACGCGTCTGTCATTCTGTGTGGGCGTTCCGCTGTACATCTACTTCAATCTGCTCGACACCGTTGGGACCATGACCAAGTATTCGGTGATCGCATCGCACCTGCTGGTCCTGCTGGCGCTTTCCCGCAGTGGCACCGTCTGGTCCGTGGATGCACTGCTGCGGCAGCGACGGCAGGGCAAGGCCGTCACCGCGGTCCCCCCCCGGGTTCCGGTGTGGCCGGTGCGGCTGATGCAGGTGCTGTTCTGTTTCGTTTACTTCGGGGCGGCGATCACCAAGATTCAGACCGAGGCGTTCTTCAGTGGCGAACAGATGCGGTACTGGATGCTGAGCAACTGGAACTACGAGAATCCGGTGGGGGAAAGCATGGCGATGTGGACGCCGCTGCTGCTGGTCAGCGCCTACATCACGATTGTGTGGGAGATGGTGTTCGGCTTCCTTGTGTGGCGCCCCGGAGCGCGGCTGATTGTCCTGGCCATTGGCGCTGCATTTCATTTCATGACCTGGCTGGCACTCGGACTGTATATCTTTCCGGCCATCTGCATCAGCGGCTATCTGTCGTTTGTGAATGAACATGACGTCGTGCGGCTGCGGCGTGTGGCGCACCGGCTGCACCTGCCGACTCGCTGGCCCGGGCTGCCGTTCCGCGGGATCGCACAGCTGCTGACAAGGCGGCCGGCCTCGCTGCCGCTCGCCGCCACCTGGATCGCGGCAGGTCTGCTGACTGCGGTGGCTGCCGCAGAGTTCGAATACCGCCTTGATGTGTACGGCCTGCGGACCGGGAAAGGCCCCCTGCCGCTGCGTCCCATGGAGCAGGAGGCTGCGATCGCAATGATCAGCGACAACACACCACTCCGCGAAAAGGACAAGTACTTCTCATTCGATATCGGAACACAGCTTGTGGGAGGTCAGCTGGCAGATCGTCGCCGGGAATACGATTACGGCGACGTCATCATTGCTCAGTGCAACCTCAATCCGCCACACGAAGACCTGTGGGTCGAGGTACTGCTGCAGGACGACCAGCAGCGTACGATCGAACAGTCCGGCCTGATTGTGACACGCGATCAGCTGTATGCGAATTTCGCGTACCAGACCGGAAATGCACTGCTGCCGGGCCGTTATTCGATGCTGCTCCGCAGTTCCGGAAAAGATATCTCACGCCGCACGTTTACACTGCGTGGCGATCCCGCCAGTCTGCCCGAAATGGGTGAACTGCTGACAAACTGACGGGATCGCAGTGATGGATGCCTTTATCGCGCGACAGCCCATCTTTGACCGTCAGAATCAGGTCTACGGTTATGAACTGTTGTTTCGCGAAGGGGCCGACACCTTCTTCCGGGGCGCGGACGGTGATTTTGCCACGGGCAGCCTGATCAGTGATGCGGTTCACCTGCACGGGCTCACAAAACTGACTGAGGGCCGGAAGTGCTTCGTGAATTTCACGAGGGCGTCCCAGCTGAATGAACTCTACACGGTACTCCCTGCCGACTCGACCGTCGTCGAGGTTTTGGAGACTGTTGAGCCGGATGGTCCGCTGATCGAGGCATGCCAGCGCGCCCGCAGCGCGGGATACCTGCTGGCACTCGACGACTACATCCTGCAGCCCCGGTTTGAAATTCTGCTGCCGCTGATCGACGTGCTGAAAGTGGAGTTTCCGGCACTGAGCGACGAGCAGCATCAGATGATCATGCAGTCGGCCCGTACGCACGGCTTCCGGACTCTGGCCGAGAAAGTCGAGTCCCCGGATGAGCACGCGCGGGCCATGGATTACGGCTACTCCTGCTTTCAGGGCTATTTCTTCTGCAGGCCGCAGTTGCTGCAGAGTCGCCGGCTGCCGTCCTCCAAACTGCAGAACATGCGGCTCCTGCAGCTGGTCAATCAGCCGGTGTTCAACATCGACCGGATCGAACAGGTCATCCGGCAGGACCTGGCACTGTCTTACAAGCTGCTGCGATTTCTCAATTCCGCCGTGTTTCGACTGCACAACAAGGTGGAATCGATCCGCCATGCCGTCACCCTGCTGGGGCAGCGTCCGCTGCAGCGCTGGGGGTCTCTGCTGTGCCTTTCCGAGCTGGGGAACGACAAACCGCCGGAACTCCTGAAGACCTGTCTGGTCCGCGGCCGATTCTGCGAAGTCCTTGGAGAGAAAGTTCTGCCCCGCGATCAGTCCGAAGAGTGTTTTACAGTGGGAATGTTTTCCCTGCTCGACGCCGTGCTTGACCGACCCATGGATTCGGTGGTTCAGGAACTGGCACTTTCTCCCGTGGCCCGCAACAGTCTGCTGTTCCGCGACTCGCCCCTGCGCCCCGTCATTGATCTCCTGACTGCTGTGGAACAGGCCGACTGGCAGCGGCTGGCCGAGCTGACGGCAGCGCTGGGCGTTGACGATGCCACGGTGTCGGAGATCTACACGGAAAGCGTAAGCTGGGCCGGTGAGATCCTGGGGCATTCGAGTTGACGAAACGCCGGAATGCGTCAAGCTTCCTTCTTTCCGTGATCGGACGGACTTCGCGCGAAGCCGTTCTGTCAGGTTGTCTGCCGGAAAGGGAGGAAACTGACCATGAGTTTTTCACGCGGTCTGCTGCTGGCACTGTCCGCCCTCGCCAGCACCGCCGGTGCTGCCCGGGCATCCGACGTCTTCGGAGATGCCGCTGCTCCGGAACAGCTCTGGAACGAAGGTGAATTCACGGAAGGCGTGGCCGTTCGCTCGGATGGACTCGTCTTTTTCAGCGATATTCTCACGGATCCTGCCGCCCATGGCCGCATTCTGGTGTTTGATCCCGCCACGAGCAGGACGCGCGTCTTCTGCCACGACAGCAGCAAGAGCAACGGACTGGCCTTTGACTCCGGTGATCGCCTGCTGGCGTGCTGCGGAGCAAACGGCGGCATGATGGCGCTGTGTGAGGTCACGACCGATGGTCAGATCCGGCCACTGGTCCAGCGGTTTGGATCGCTGAGATTCAACGCGCCCAATGATCTGCTGATCCATCCGAACGGCTCAGTCTATTTTTCAGATCCGCGGTATCTCGGACCGGAGCCACTGGAACTGAGTGGTATGTGGGTCTTTCGATACAATCCCGGCACCGGGCGAACGACGCTGGCAACGACCGATATTCAGAAGCCCAACGGGATTGAAGTTTCACCCGACGGACGGACGCTGTACATCGCCGACACCAACAACGGATCATTCGGACTGCCGGGAGAAAACCCCGGAAAAACCGGCAACATGCAGCTGACCGCCTTC
>SYLK01000628.1 GCA_005809115.1 Planctomyces sp.
AAACTGAAATCCGTGTACCCGACAATTAAGGTGTGACAGAGCAGTAGTCTGAAGATCACCGAGGTCACGATGATCGAACACGGCATCGTGACGCCAGAGGACCTGGTAGTTTCGTTCACTGAGGGAATGCTCGTCGTCGACGAGATTCAGGGTATCGCGTACACGGCGGACCGCGATGGAGTGCCGGTGCCCGGTACAACCGAAGAGTTGATCGGTGCAAATGCGGTGACGTCCGCAGTGGCGGATCGAGGTTCGGGCCATCCCGCCAGCGGCACACGGGGCAGCTCTGTGCGAGTGAGTCTTCTCGTGGCAAGCAGCGTGCTGCTGATTGCGGCAGTGACGATCGTCGCGTTGACCCGCAGAAAGGCAAAGCGACAGAGCGTCGTTTTGCGGTGAGCGGCACAGGTGCAAAGACATTGGAATCACCAGTTTCGTCGGGCGCCTGCGTGGTCGGTGGTAGGGTGAACCGTCGGATCACCGAATCGGCGTATCGGAAATTGATTCCATGGTCATATCATGATGCGGCTTCGCAAGTTGCCGACACAACCTGAGGTCCGGAACCGCGGGATAGCTCCATGAGCACTTGCAGTGCAGTCCCCTGTCTTTGTGGCGCAGGCTTCCAGCCTGTCGTTGAGGTGGCAGGCCGGAAGCCAGCCCCAGTTGACGTGACTCAGACCAGGCAGATCCGTGCCGTCCCTGTGTCGGAATGTGCGACACCGGATCACGGCATGGAGGTCGGCCCCGAAACGCATACGTCGCGCTGGTGGCTTCTGGGACTCATGGGCGTGCATGCGGCTCTGCTTTGCTATGCCGCAGTCCGATTGTCTCCGACATGGGACGATCCCCGGCGACTCAGCGCCGGCGTGCAGCGGTGGGCGTTCGGTGATTTTGCTCTGGACATTGGCAACCCACCACTGGTGTCGCTGGTTGCCGGATTTCCCGTTAAGCTTGCCGGCGCCCGGATTGGTGACACCGGGCACCGATTTGCCGAGATCAATGGTCCGCGCGTGTTGACGCTGGTGACGATCGGGCGGCTGGCCTGTATCCCGTTCGGCCTTATGGGCGTCTGGATCTGCTGGCGCTGGGGGACGGAACTCTACGGCGCACGGTCGGGGTTCTTTGCGGCGTTACTGTGGTGCTTCTGCCCTCTGGTTCTGGCCCATGGCCCGCTGGTGACGGCCGATGTCGCGTCCGCGTCGCTGGGCGCGTGTGCGTTCTTCGCCTTGAGGCAGTGGCTCTGCAATTCGACCTGGCCGCGTGCAGTCATTGCGGGCCTGCTGCTGGGAGTCGCTCTGCTGACCAAGTACGTCTGGGTCATCATGCCTGGCCTTTGGGTCAGGCTCTGGCTGTTCTGGCGCTCGCGCGAACGAGGCGTCATGCCCAAACATTTCTGGCTCCGCGACATCCGGCAGATCGGCGGGATGGCCGTGGTTGCCTTATACGTGGTGAATGCAGCGTTCGGGTTCAAGGGGTCATTTCACCCTCTGGCGGAGCATCCTCTGTGGGGACAGACGAAAACAGATCAGCCGAACTCTGACGGCGAATCCGCAGTTGTGCGCTGGCTGGGACGGAGCCCGGTGCCGCTTCCAAGAGATTTTCTGGGCGGCATCGGAGCAGTGGCGGATAGCCGGGCACGGGAGCACACGCATTATTTCAACGGCAGCACACGCCAGCAGGGCTCGCCCTGGTTTTACATCGTCGGGCTAACCCTGAAACTTCCATTGGGGGGGCATCGCATTGATCGCCTGGGCAACTGCGGGGCGCTGTTTTCGGGACGGCGATTCGAACTGGCAGGAGGATCTGATCCTGGCAGTGCCCGTTGTTGCCCTGCTGATATTTGTCACCTGGGCCACATCGCTGCAGTACGTCCGCTATATCCTGCCGGTTCTGCCGTTCGTCCTGATCTGGACGAGCCGAGTGTTTCGGAGTTCTTCCGCACGAAGCCATCCCGCACGGACGGTGGTGGTCTGCGGACTCCTGGTATGGTACATTCTGAGCAGCATGCGAGTTTATCCGCACAGCCTTTCGTACATGAATGAGCTTGCCGGGGGGCCGGAGCGGGGCCATTATTACCTCGTCGATTCGGATTTCGACTGGGGCCAGGATCTGTATTGTCTGAAGGAATGGCTGGATGTGCATCCGGAAGTGACTCCGCTGCGGCTGGTGTATTTTGGCTCGATCGAACCCGTGCTCGTGGGGATCGATCCCCGCCCCGCGAAATCGGGGCCAGCAGACTGGCGAACGGCGAGCGGACCGCAGCCAGGCTGGTATGCGGTCAGTGCCACGCATCTCCGTGGAAGGTATCGACAGGACCACACGTTTCTGCTGGAACACTGCCAGCCTGTTACCCGCGCTGGGTACTCGATATACATCTACCATCTGACACTCGACAAGGCGAACCGCGTTCGGGAGAAGATGGGATTGTCTCAACTGCCTGGCGATCGAATGGCGGGAGTTTGACATGATTCTGCGACAAAAGAGCCACAGGGAAAGTATGGGCGGACTGAATTGGCGGCTGGCCGCACCTGGAAGGAGAGACACGCGTGCCCGTCCTTGCAAGGCGCGCATCCAGCAGGCAATCCACTTCCCAAGGCGCGGCTTCACCCTCGTCGAGGTGCTGGTCGCGATCGGACTGATCGGGCTGCTGGTGGCGTTGATCCTGCCGGCGGTCGGGGCGGCCCGGGGGGCGGCGCGGCGGGTGCAGTGTCAGAACAATCTGCGGAATCTGGCACTGGCCATGCAGCAGCACTCGCTGAACGCCAGAACCTTTCCTGCGGCAGGTTACTTCAGTTCCACGAACGGCAGGATGCTGCACAGCTGGGCCGTGACACTCCTGCCACACATCGACCAGGCCGCAATCCACAGCAAATGGAGCTTCGAGACCAGTTTTCGTGATTCGCCCAACAAGGAACTGACCGCGACGCACATTTCACTGCTCACCTGCCCGGCGGACGCTTCCGTCACCGGCGCCGGCGATCTGAGTTACGTCGTCAATGGCGGAATCGGCTGGACCGGGCCGCCGTGCGGTGTCCACACCATGCTGGGAAACATTGACCTCGCCGGTGACGGACCCTGCGTCGATACCGCCGGACCGAACCCGGACCGCAACATGCGATACCGGCTGGGCGTCTACTTCGTTGACAACTGGCCCAAACCCAACCCGAGCTTCCGTCAGCATACAATCAACTCAATCACAGACGGACTGTCCAATACGCTCATGATGAGCGAGAACATCCATACGGGCTTTGATCCGACGGCCGATGGCAACTGGGCGAACCCGTTTGCGACGAGGAATTCGTTTTTCATGAGCCCGGGCATCTGCCGCGATCTCTCCTGCAGCGCGGGTTCGGTGGATTATCGGAACGCCAACGACCGCAGCGGTCCGTTTCGGCTGCATTCCATCAATCCGCCCGTACAGATCGAGGGCGAGTCGCCGTTTGCCTCGTCGTACCACAGCGGCGGTGTCAACGTGGCATTCCTGGACGGCCGGGTGACGTTTCTGAACGAACAGATCGACGGAGGCGTGTATGCGGCGCTGCTGAGTCCGCAGGGATCACAGATCACCGGGCCATTGGCGCAGGGAATCGACGTGAACATTGACTGAGAGCCTCTAAGAGTCGGTTGAACGGGACGGCCCCGTGCGAACGGCGTGTCAGAAATTCGGCGAGAAGGAACGTCGTGGGACATCGTGGGGTGGGGCGCTGCTGTTGAAGGATTTTCCACGCAGGAGACGTTCGAAGACCCCCTCATCCGGCCTGTCGGCCACCTTCTCCCCCGAGTACAGGGGCGAAGGGACAGCACCGACGCAGAGTACACACGTAACGGCGCGGGGTGGGCGGCTGTCTCGATGTTGTACAGAGTGAGGACCGCCTCGTGATGCGGCAATTGTCGGAAATTCGTGCTGAACTTGCTGGCCGCAGCGATCCGCCTGCCGACGAGATTGCGGGATTTCGAGACCGGTGCCGCGCCTTTGTCGTGCCGGACCAGCTGCATACCGGAAAATTCGATTTCCTGCGTCTGAGTCACAAGCGCCGAGCCACGGAGGATGTGCCCGATTTCCCCCGCGACCGGACGGTCGTGTATCCCTATGACTTCATCTGGTATGACCGTCGCTCGATCCTCAGAAACCTGCGCCAGGGGCGAATCCCCATGTGCATGACGGCACCGGCCGGTCTTAAGAACCCCTGACAAAACCTGCGTGATCCGCGACGATTGTGGTGACGTCTCAGGCAAGGAGCGAGGAGAAGACGGGACACCCCGTCGCCGACGAGCGACGTGGCCTGCGACGTCACCACAAACGTCCCGCAGGGTTGCTTCGAGAGCGGCCGACCTGCGGCGTCATCGCTCCTCGACGACATGTGTCGCCTCGTCACTCTTCCTGGCATCTCGACCACTCTCGAACCAACGCGGCCACGGAGGTCTTGTCAGGGGTTCTTACATTCTTTCACGCCACCTTGGTTATCGCGACATCTGGTGTTTCGGGCATGAAGGGGGGCGGGGCTATGCCGACGGGATCCCCCTCCAGGGCAGCGGAGCCTGTAATTATGACAAATTTCGGCGAGCGATGGAGACAGTCGCCGACTGGCTGCGCAGGGAGACGGGAACAACGATCCGCTTCTGGCCCGAGCGCCCGTCGAGAATGGCGTGATGAGTCCGGAGTGGTGTCGCGGCTCCGGTTCTCACCGCACGGTCTGCGGCCGCTGCGGTCGAAGTCGGGTGACACCCAGCCAGACGAGGATGAATGCCACGAGCGCGACGTCCAGCCAGCAGAAAAGGTATTCCGACTGGCTGAGCGGCCCGAAGCCGAAGAAATGGATGGGTGCCGGCGGAGGTTCGAACTGAAACCGAGGCACGTCGATGATAACCTCCCGCCACACCGAAGAGATCCCCAATGCCAGACCCAGTAAACAGGCGGCGCCGGCGAACAACTGAACGAGAGCGCTGGACGCCGAGTGTGAATGAACTCGTCGACCGCGGCGTCCGGATCGGGCCGCATCCGGGGTCGCAGTACTGGCAGCCGAGACGACATCGTTCCACAATGAGCCGGCTGTTCTGGCGGATTCCACGCTCGCCGATTCGGACGCAGATTGCTGCATCCGCACGGCTCTCATCAGGCCAATCACGTCCTCGGCCGGAACCCATTGATTGGATTCCTGAGAGCGGACGCGGGATTCTGTGGAAAGTCGTCCAGTGCGGATCAGCGCGGCCAGTTCCTGAAACGAATGAGGCCCCGACTCGACGCCGTCGATGATACAGATCCACCGCGACCCCATGGCATGCCCTCCCGAAGTCAGAACCACGATGCGACCACAGGACTGGAATGGCAACCGCTGCCGCCGCTGGCAGTCTCGGTTTCGTCTCGAGGGGGATTCCGTCTCTGTTGCGTCAGGCGCACAGAGGAT
>SYLK01000629.1 GCA_005809115.1 Planctomyces sp.
CGATGTATAACTTCCGCATGACGCACCTCCTTGTGCCATGCAGTTTCCTCGATTTTCATCATTCTGCCAATCCGACTTTTTAGCTGTGACAGAGCACTAGAACTCGCCAAGAACTTCGGCGCCAGACATGGTTGACAGTCCGCGCCAGAGAAAGATATTGATATTCTCACTGATGAAACGGACGGAGCCGTCTCCCAGCAGTGCCTGCACACCGCCCACGTGACGACTGCGTGCAGCCGCAGTGTCTGTGAACAATCCGTCGCCGTTGATGGACGGCAGATTCAGTTCGGGGTACGGATAGTGCCAGCCACAACACGGGTAAAGCCGGTCCGGCAGCTTGCTGTTTGGACCCAGCTCTGTATACAGCTGAGCACCGCCAGGCTGATCACCCAGAGCGAACCCGCGAATTTCGTCCGGAGCTGTACCACGAAGATACTCGGAGAACAGCATGGTGTTGCTGGTCCCATCGAGGATGTCACTGATGGACGCCCCGCGATTGACGCCGAAAGCTGCCTTCAGACGAGGATTATTCGTCCAGATGTCGGCGAGCTGGAGTCCGCTCATGAATGCCATGTAATTGCTCTTGTGCAGCTTCTGGGGACTCCACGGCGGCACGAACTGAGTTGGAGCCTGCCCGTCGCTGGGGCACAGCATGACAGACGGAGTGGCCGTGTTTGTGGCCGCTAAATTGTTGCCATGCCAGGTAATTCCGGTGATGTTCGTATTGAATAGGTTGAAGATCGCCGACTGTTCAAAATAGGGAAACAGAGCCATCATCTGATTTGTTCGCGGACCCTGGTACTGGTCCCCTGCATCTCCTGCACTCTGATTTGACGGCTTGGACCGGTAAATGTTCGGACCTCTCTGGACGACCCAGATGGCCCCACAGGGAAACCGGCCAAACACATCATGGTAGTTGTGCAATGCAAGACCATACTGATGCAGATTATTGCGGCACTGAGTGCGACGCGCCGCTTCGCGCGCCTGCTGTACTGCCGGCAGCAGCAGCGCGATCAGGATTGCAATGATGGCAATCACGACCAATAACTCGATGAGTGTGAAACCTCGACGCTTCATCAGGATTCCTCCACGAATTCAGGGGACAACACTGTCGAAAACATGAATTTCCCGCGGAAAAAACTTCCTGCGGGAATCAAGACGCTGAAGAAGTGGGGCGAAGAATCTCGCCTGATTGTTGACGTTTGCTACCTGGCGGTGGAATCCAGAAATGATTCCTGAACCAGTTGTCTCCAGCCTTCGGACTGCAAGCGTCAGTCTGCCGAACTGTAACGGCTCCACATTGAAACGGATTTTCGGGGCGGTTGTCAAGCGTTCATTTCAAGAACTGCCAGTGGAACCGGGAAATTTTTTTCATGTCGAGGGGGCGATGCCTCGTCTGAGTGGCCACGCAGCGAAATCATCATTGTTTTCTCGGCTCGACTGGTCATGCCCGCTCCCCGGACGATTCCTGAAGCGTCCTGTCGACATTTTCCTGACGACCGTGACCGCCTGACCATGGAGCTGGACAGAGTCACAATCTGGACAGAGTCGCATCTGGACAGAGTCCTCCTGTTATCGGATTTTCAGGGACGCCGTCCGTGTCCCGTTCTCTTTCAGAACCGGGAAAAAAACCGTACAGGATTTCAAAGCAATCGAGGCCATGATCACGTACTCGACCAGGAAATGTTCTCAGAACCCCTGAGAAAACCTGCGTGAGCCGCGACGTTTGCGGTGACTTTTCCGGCAAGGAGCGAGGAGCAGGCGGGACATCCCGTCGCCGACGAGCGACGCGCCCGAGACCTCACCACAAACGTCCCGCAGGGTTGGATTGAGAGCGGCCGATCTGCGGCGTCCGACCGGCCCTCTGCGCGGACCCATTCGCTGTACCCGAAATGCGGAAACTGGTGAATCCGGCTTGAACTGCAGCCTCGATCCGGCACGGATACGGGGACGGAATCGCCAGCTGTACCTGAAAGCTTGGAAACCGAGAGGTGTGAAGGAGCGTCAATTTGCGTCAGCAACTATTGGGTATCTGGTTGCAAAAGCTTCCGGCCGGGAACCTGTGTCACTGTCCAGTTAGTCGGCGTATCGCACGGGATTCCAGTCGTGGGCGAGCTGGCAGAGCTGGTTGAGGACACGTCGATGTTCGCTGCAGGCGACGATCCCGGGGAATCTCACCATCCGTGCTCGCTGATCCACCCAGAGATCCCGATAGTTGACGGGCTGCTGATTGTGGACCCACAGGGCATCTCCGCCCAGCGTTCTGGCAATGTGCATAGACACGGGAAAGTCGTAAATATTGGGCGAATGAATCAGGGATCCGGCATATTCGCCGGTGGCCATCAGCGGATAGATGCTGCCGTCCATTTCATCGCATGTCCGACCGAGCAGTTCGGCCGAGTCGACGTCTCTGGCGCGTCGCACATCGTTGTGCTGGAATCCGATCAGGTAGATTCGGCGGTCAGTCGTGGGGCGCTGCGAGCGCAGATCGGGCAGAGCATCCAGTACGCTGCGGGCGGAGCGTCCGGGGTCATCGGGACCGCAGACCAGCCGGTCTGGCGAGACTTCCACCCAGGTGCCATGTTCGCCCATTTCCGGGGCGAAGACGAGAGAGTACAACGGAGTCAGCTCGTCGTGCAGATGCACGATGATCGAGTAGCCATTTCCCGTTCGATCCCGATACTGTTTTGTGCCGTCGATCGGATCGATGGCGATCGCGAGGTTGCTGGTGGTGGAGAATCTGGCGAGATCGCCGGTTGTTTCTTCGCCCTCAACTCGCAGTGTCCGCAGGATCGGATCACCGTCGCGGAGTGCCGCGACCAGCAGTTCCTGCACCGACAGGTCGGCGAGGGTCAGCGCGTCGGTGCTGGCGTTTCCCGAGGATTTTCCTTCGACGGCGATATTGAACAGCCGGAGCCGCCGGGCAACAGCACCACTCCAGCGCATCACCGGTGGCAGGATGTTCTGCAGTGAACGGATCACGGATTCAGTTGTCATGTTGTCTTCGTCCACTCGTCGCCGTCGACTCGTTTCCGTCGAGGGAAAACCGCCGCGGATTTCTGTTGATCGGGTCGGCGAATCTGATCACGCCGGCTGGCCATCAGTCCTTCTCATCCGGTCGCCAGGCCTGGCTGGCTGCATTGAGGGCTCGGAGCGCATCGGCCGGGAGTATCAGTCGGGTGCCGGGAACATTGTCGGTAATGTGATCCGGGGATTCAGCGCCGGCCAGACAGCAGGTGACGGCAGGATGAGACAAAACCCAGGCGATGCAGACCTGAGGACGTGTGGCGTTCAGCTGTCCTGCCACTTCGTCCAGCACGTTCACAAGTCGGGCCATGGCGGTTCCTGGTCGGACAGGCCGATCGGGAGCCAGGCGTCCGGTATCGAGCGGACTGAAGGCGAGCAGTCCAAGTCCGGCCGTGCTGATCAGTGGCATCAGCTGGTCCCGTTTTTCGTCGCGATCGCGGCTGATCAGGGAATAGTAGTCTTCGGTGCCGGCAATGGCGGTCCGGGCGCTGCGGCTGCTCAGACGGATGAACTGAGCCACGTCAACGGGCGAAAAATTGGAAACTCCCCAGTAGCGGATTTTTCCGGCCTGGACGAGTGAATCGAGCGAGTCCGCCAGACTTTCCGGCGGAGTGGTTTCGTCGGGCGAATGGATCAGATACAGGTCAATGTAGTCAGTTGCGAGGCGTCTCAGGCTGTCCTC
>SYLK01000630.1 GCA_005809115.1 Planctomyces sp.
GTGGGCAGTGACCAGGACGTGCATCGGTCGGGACAACTCGTTGTCGTCGTTTTGCAGATCTGGTAACGATTCGGTGCCGTCGGCCGAGCTTGTGGAGCTGCTGGCAGCTCGCAAATCTGCCGTGGGAAACCGGAACGTTTTTCGGCCGATGATCCGGATTGGCATTCAGGCTGCGGAGGCGCTGCACCATGCGCATGAGATGGATATCGTTCATCGCGATGTCAAACCGGGCAAACTGTTGCGGGACGACGAGTGAAACGTCTGGGTTTCAGACTTTGGTCTCGCGCTGATCGCGGACGAAGAGGCCGCGACGCTTCACGGTCAGCTCGTCGGGACTCTGCGATACATGAGCCCCGAGCAGGCATTGTCGGGTCGAGTCCGGATCGGCCAGCGAACCGACATTTCTTCTCTGGGCGTCACGCTGTACGAGTATCTGACACTCAGCAGGGAAATTGCCGGTGAAACGCAGGGGGACATCATTCGGCAAATCTGGTTTGATGAGCCCACATCGATCCGGCAGCTGAGTCCGACAGTGCCGGAGGATCTGGAAGTCATTGTCTCGCAGGCGATAGCAAAGCATCCGGACGAGCGTATTCAGACGGCGCAGGATCTGGCTGACGATCTGCGGAGATTTGAGAACGATGAGGCGATTCAGGCGCGTCGTCACACAGTCGTACAGCACTGTCGTTGCTGGGTTCGCCGACACCGCGTGCTGGCGACTGCGGCTGTCGTGGTCCTGGCCATCGTCAGCGTGACCTCGACAGCGGCAGCCCTGCTGGTGAGAAGTTCGCTGGTGGCTGAAACGCAGACAAAGAAAGAGGCAGAACAGGCTGCGGCAGTGGCACTGGACACGGAGGCGGAGGCGGAGGCGGAGGCGGCAAAGCAGAAGATTGAATCACTGTTGTCGCTTGCGGACGGAAGCCGCCGAACTGCCTTCCCCCATATTATGGGACGCCCGGACGGGGGACAAACTGCGATCCTTCAGCGGATCATTACTGCCGGAAGCCCACGGCCGGGTGTTCGCCGATTCCGGCGACCTGGTCGTGCTTCCCGGTGACGAAAACACAGCACGCGTCTGCGCCACGAATGACGGTCTCACACGGCTGACGCTCACGGGAGACACCGCGCGTGTTGTTCGTGCGGCTTTCAGCAGCGATGCACCCGAAGGGTGCGCAGCCGTTTGATCATGCATTCCTGTGTTTTGCCGCCTCGCTGTCGTCTCACCGCAAGCGTCGTGACTGTTTCATGCGACTTCACGCGAAATTCGACGTCAGACACCAGAACAGGAGATTCAGGCGGCCGCGGCCATCAGTTCGTGACTGACGGCCTCGATTTCTGCTGCCGAGATTCCGAGCAGACGGTCCGCGAATCCGACCAGCAGTGCCATGTCGCACAGGCGATTGATCCGTCGTGGGTTTCCGCCAGTCACGTGATACAGCCTGATCATTCCGTCGTCCGTAAACACCACGTCATTCGCGCCGGCGTGACGCAGCGAAGACTGCACGTAGTCCGCCGTCTCGGACTCGGTGAATCCCTGCAGAGTCGCGGTGACCGCAACCCGATGGCTCAGCTGCGCGTGTCGTTTCAGGTGCGAAGACAGTACCGGCTGTCCGCAGAGCAGAATTGTCACCTGCAGGTCCGGATGGAGGTCGCACAGATTGGACAGAGGCTGAATCACCTGCAGAAAGGATGCTTCTGAGAGATGATGCGCGTCGTCGAGGCACAGGATCGGATGTCGTCCCTCTCGATTGTGTGCTCGCAGACAGGCCTGAATCTGGCGCAGAGTTCCTTCCGTCGTGCGGTGAGTGACGGCCGCATCGGCTCGCAGACCAGCGACCAGTTCCCCCGCGATCAGGCGCAGGATCTCATCCGGCTCCAGCAGCGGGAATACCACATGCACCAGACAGGCGGACTCCGGTGCAGGTCCGGCCAGCGTCCTGAGCAGACTTGACTTCCCAACGCCCGGCATCCCGGTCAGCAGGGCCAGGCCGGCATTGTTCTCAATGCAGTACCGCAGGCGGAGTACCGCCGACTGCACTGACTGACTGCGGTACAGATTCTCCGGCCTGATTCGCTGAGGAAAAGGCTTGTGTGACAGTTTCCAGTAAGCCTCGTACATGATTCCGGAACTCTCTGAGAAAATGTGTTCCTGAGACCCGTGGGGATGTCAGCGCAGTATCGGTTCGATCCGACCGCCCAGGCGGATGCCGGGGAGCACCGGCGTGGGATTTGCCATAACCTGGCTGTTGGCGGCTGAGCCACCGAAGGTTGCCTGTCCGGATCGACTCTCCGGGGATTCAGCGGACCGATCGGCTGCCCCACCGTGATCGCCGAGCGACTCGCGGCCGGACCGTTCCCGCTCGTGCCCAGCCATCGCCGGATTGTTTGAAGTCAGCGATGGGGCAGATGCTGCGTGCGTCATCTGCGGACCGGCAGCCGGAGAACGCTTTTCGGAGACTTCCGAGTTTCCCTGTGGCGACAGTTCCGGAACCTGCGGCGACAGTTCCGGAAACGGACTGTCCGGCAGTGTGCCGACCGTCAGTGTCGCCAGCGGCGGAGAACCGACCGGCGGAGAACCGGTGGGCTGTGGCCGGCTGGAATTCGGCCTGGCGGAGGTGCGATCGTCCGCTGCAGAGAACTGCGGCGGTTCCTCGGTGCGGTCAGTAGTCGGATGCTGCGGCGCAGTAAGCACTGGCGGCGCAGTGGGCACTGGCGGCGCAGTGGGCACTGGCGGCGCAGTGGGCACTGGCGGCGCAGAATCGCGAGAATCAGTGAAATCCGGCTCCGAGAATTCTTCCAGCATCTGAGCGATCTGGTGAAACTCCCGGGTTTCCTGCGAGTCTTCCTGCGTCCGGGGATCTTCGGGCTGCACGACGGAACTCAGCATCATGAGCAGGACGACGGCTGCCGCGGATTCCCGTCGGTGTTCACCCACGAAGGCAGCCGCGTGGCGCAGCGATCTGGATACGGTCTGCCAGCGGCTTCGCAGCGGCGACTGCGAGTCGTCAGCTCTGCTGTCAGGCTGTGACACGTCGCTCATGAGAATTTCCCCGGGGCTCACCATATGACCTGTGGCAGGCACCGTGATGCCATCTCTTCGCTGGAGTGTAACATGGAGTGAGTTCCCTCGAAGTGCGCACCAGGCGGGCAGAGTCAGACGGCCTGCCAGGGCGAATCGCGCTCCATGTCTGCCCGGGATGTGACAACGCCGAGTTTCGGCAGGAACCGCCGGAGCCAGTGAAGCTGCCGAATTCCTGCCCCATCGTTCTCAGATCGACCTGTCAATCGTCGGAACTTGACGATTCTTCCGATGAGGAAAGCAGAAGAAATTCCTGGCGGTCACAGCCCCCTGTCAGTGGTTCTGCTGGTTCCGGGGCGCCGCCACCGGGCGTCACTGTGGCGCGCTGGCTGTCAGTTGTCTGTCCGGGAACCAATTTCAGGCGGCAACCCTCATGGCAAGCTCATCGGCATTGACTGCCACCACGGAAATGCCGAACTTATCGGCGAGCCGAGCGACCCCGTCAGGATCCAGGATGATTGTCAGCCCTGCTTCGATGGCCAGCACTCGTCCGCCGGATTCGTACATTGTCCGGATGGTTTCCACGCCGATGGTGGGGACATCGAATCTCATGTCCTGATTGGGTTTGGCAACTTTCACGACGGTAAAACCACCACGGCGGCAGAGTTCACCGGCCCGCCGGATGCAGCGATCGGTCCCCTCAATGGCCTCCACGGCGATCACCGCAGTATCGTTTACGACGACGGTCTGGCCGACATCGAGGCGGCCCATTTCGCGTGCCAATTCCCAGCCGAAGCGGATGTCTTTCCACTGCGACGTGGTCGGTCTGCGACTGGTAAGAAATCCGTGTTTCACAAGCAGCTCCGGGCAGTACTTCAGGGCAGAGTCAAAGACGAGGCCATCCCGTTCAAACTCGCGGATGACCGCCAGCAGCAGCGTGTCGTCCTTCTTGTTCTCGCGCGCGTAACGCACCCACATGTGAATCGTCCGCCAGTCCGGCATCAGACGCAGCCAGCGGAAGGGATGAAACAGCACGGTCTTCTCAATCTTTCCGGCCATGACCACCCGGACGACCCCGGCCCTGCGAAACAGCCGGATCGCCTTTCCGAAGCGAGCCAGGGGCGCGAAGCGAAAATGATCGCAGGCTGCGGCCAGTTCCTCGGACGCCATTCCGGCGATTCCCAGGCAGTAGACGGAGTGACCGGCATTCCGTGCCGCCCGGGCAAAGCGGAGCGGGAATTCTCCCGCTCCGGCCAGGAGGCCCAGAGTCATCGGCTGGCATTCCTCGGGCATCATGGCGGAACCTTCCATTCGGCTGCGAAACGGCAGAATTCCGGGAAGGTGGTCATGTTCTGGCACGGCGTTTGTCAACTCCACACTGGTCGCACCGACACGTGTGGCGATGGGCCGCACAGGCTCGGGCGGGGCAGTCGAACGGCCTTCAGGCAGCCTTGAGTTTCGATTCTGCCATGATTTGAATTCCGGGCAGGAGGGCCATCTGCTCACGCAGTTGTGCCAGATCCTTTTCCATCTGCCTGATCGTGTTCCTCAGCTCGGGCAGCCTGCGCAGTGCAGTCAGCTGCCGCGTTGTCTCCGCAGCGGGCGCTGCCGGGATACCAAGATACGACTGACCGCCCGGCATGTCCCGATGGACCCCGGCCTTGGCGCCGATGACGGCACCCGTACCCAGATGCACGTGGTCAGCGATACCGACCTGGCCGGCACAGACCACATAGTCACCGGTGGTCACTGAGCCCGCAAACCCCACCTGCGAGACGAGCAGATTGTGTTTGCCAATTCGGCAGTTGTGCGCAATCATGACCTGATTATCGATCCGCGTCCCGGTTCCGATCACAGTTTCTCCCACCTTGGCACGATCGATGGTCGTGCCCGCCCCGATTTCCACGTCATCGCAGATTCGGACGATGCCGTGGTGTGGCAGTCTTTCATGGCCGCCATTGACAGTGCGATACCCGAATCCGTCAGATCCGATGACACACGCCGCATGGATCACGACGTGGTGCCCCAGCACGCAGTCCGGATACAGTACGGTATTCGGATGAATGGTCACATGATCGCCGATGCGGCAGCCGTCCCCGATTACCACGCCCGCGTGAATGTCACAGTTGTGGCCGATAACCACATCCCGACCGACGACAGCGAACGGTCCGATGTTCGTGTTTCCCAGAACCTGGGCGGAGCCGTCAATCACAGCTCGCTCGGAGATACCGCGTCGCTGTGAAGGCCGGACAGGTTTGAGCAGGCCAGCGATCAGGAGCAGTGCTGCTTCGGGATCGTCCACCAGGACAAACGTGCGATCGGGGTACATTGCGCTCAGGTGTCGCAGCGGGACCGGAGCCAGCAGCAGCCGTGCCGCGGTGGCGGAGATTCGTGAAGCGTTCCGCTGGTCGGCCACATAGCTGAGATCATGTGTGGACGCATGATCAAGAAATGCGACACTGCTGATTGTGAGCGTCGGGTCACCCAGAACGGCGCCGCCCAGAATTTCGGCAATTTCTGCCGCTGTCAGAACTCTGCTGCCTGCTACATCTGACATGACGGCCTCCCTGCCGTTTCGTCCACGAGTCACCGGTCGGACCCCGCGCCGGATTCAGTCGTAATGTAACCTCAATCGATTCCCTGGTGCAAGATGTCATCCTGCAGTTGCCGGCGCATGCCGGGCGATTTCTCGACCGTTCGCCGGAACTCCGGCAGTGCGGCTCCGGCTTTTCTCGCGACTGATCAATCGGGATGGCGACGGCGTGAGTCGAGTGGAGGGAAATTGGTGGAGGGAGCGTTTCTGAGCACGATGTCCGGACCGGGCGTTCCTGACTACAATCAGCACAGACGCCTGCGGCGGCGAATACTGCTGCTGCGACTGATGGTGCTGCGAGTGCTGCGGCTGGCGGACGGGAACTGTGGCGTGGCGAATGGTGTGAGTGTTTCTGACGGACCTGCTGCGATCGCCGGCCGTTCTGCTGAGGTAACACGGATTTTGCGGTTACTCGTCTACTACAGGGGCCAGCAGCGGGACCAGAGTTTTGCACTGGTGCCTGGCGGAGCGTATGCGCTGGGCCGGGATGCGAGCCTGCCGCTGTGCGCCGACTGGGACCAGTTGATTTCGCGACACCACATTGACCTGAGTGTGGATGATGGCGGTTTGACGCTGCGGCGTGTGCCGGAAGCGGCGAACCAGATCTACGTGGACGGTCAGGAAGTGTCAGCCTGCCGGCTGCATGTCGGGCAGTCGTTTGTGATTGGTGCCTCCCGCTTCGAATTGCAGGAGGCGGCGCCGGCTGATTCGCCGGGGCTGCAGCCGGTGCAGCAGCTGGCGATTGATCGTCAGCAGCTGCAGCGGATCCGATACGACGACGCCAGCAAGCGGATCGACGTTCTGACCAGCCTGCCCGCGGTCATCCGCGAATCCGGTGTCGAACGGGACCTGTATGTCCGGCTGACCGGCCTGCTCCTGGCGGGGATCCGGAACGCGGATGGCGTGGCGGTCGTGGGTCTGACCGGCGCCGGACGTCCTCGCGTTTTTCATCAGGAGCAGCGTTTTGAAGCGGGAGTTGTGCTGCAGCCGAGCATCCGTCTGATTTCAACGGCGATGCAGCAGCAGCGGAGCATCCTGCACGTCTGGGACGCGGCTTCGTCGGCCAGTCCGCAGTTCACGCAGGTGGCCTGGTTCAGCTGGGCGTTTTGTACGCCGTTCGCGGATATCTCAGGCAGTCGCGCATTTTACGTGACAGGCCATCGCGGCGGGACCGAATCGAATCGACTGGACGAGCAGCGGCTGCATGCGGACATCAAATTCACGGAATTCATCGCGGAGATTGTTGGTTCGCTGCAGCGGGAGCGGCAGCTGGAACGTCAGCAGGCGGGGCTGCGTCAGTTCTTCTCTCCCCCCATTCTGGAAGCGCTGGGGAGGGATCTGGATACATCGCTGCTGGAACCGCGTGAATGCGATGTCACGGTTCTGTTCTGCGACTTGCGGGGATTCAGCCACCGGGCAGAGGAGTCGTCCGGAAATCTGACAGCGCTGCTGGAGCGTGTGAGTCTGGCGCTGGAAGTGATGACCAGTCAGATTCTGCGGTTTGGCGGTGTCACCGGTGACTTTCAGGGGGATGCCGCTCTGGGGTTCTGGGGCTGGCCGATTTCGTCTGACGAAGCGCCGTTGAACGCCTGCCGTGCCGCGCTGGCAATTCGCCTGGAATTCGCGCGGGCGCAGGCGGATCCGGGGCATCCGCTGCGGGATTTTGAAACCAGTATCGGGATCGCGCATGGTCGGGCCGTGGCCGGAAAGATCGGCACCCGCGAACAGGTCAAGGTCACGGTCTTTGGTCCGGTGGTCAATCTGGCCAGCCGCCTCGAGAGCATGACGCGCGAACTGCATGTGTCGGTGCTGATCGATGAGTACCTGGATCGGCAGATTCGTGACCACATGCCACGCAGTGAAGGTCGCGTCCGCAGGCTGCTGCGGCTGTTGCCTTACGGCATGGATCGTCCTCTGATGGTCAGTGAACTGGTGCCTCCCGAGCAGTCGCTGGCGATGCTGACCGATCAGCATCTGATCGATTTTGAAAAAGGTGTCGCCAGCTTTCAGGAAGGTCGCTGGGATGACGCATGGACGTTTCTGCACAGCATGCCGGCCGAAGACCGGGCTCAGGACTATCTGGCCATGCTGATTACACAGCACGATCGCCGATCACCAGCCGACTGGGACGGTATCGTCCGCATGAAGAAGAAATCCGGATGACCCCGCCAGCCTCCCCCCGGAATTCGGCTCGACAGGATGAATCCGAATGTGAAATCCTGCGACAACTGCAGGCAACCCCCGGCATCTTCGAAGCCATCAGCCGCTGCAGTCCGGCTGAGCGTCGGAACCAGCAGAGGCTGCGAGACGAATGGGGGGCGGAGCTGGTGCGTGCTGCCCTGTCGCTGTGCGACGCCCGGCTGCGAGCTGCGGGAAAGCTCCCCTCAGCGAATCTGGTCTGGCTCACGCGCATCGGCCTTGAGCAATCCACCGCATGGGCCGTGGCACACCACAAGGCGCAGCGATTTCCGGAAGGCGACAGCATCTGTGATCTCTGCTGCGGTATCGGAGTGGACGCGGCCGCGCTGGCCGGACGCGGTCACGTTCTGGCGGTGGATCGAGACCCCGCGATGTGTCTCCGGACGGAAGCGAACGCCCGGATCTGGCGGACTCGTCACCCGGTTGTCGTCCGCGAGGCAGACGTGGTGCAGGAGTCGTGGTCCGGAGCAGTCCTGCACGTCGATCCTGACCGACGCGCAGCCGGCGACCGCGCTGCCGGCGACCGCGGCGTGAAGCGTCTGGAACAATATCAGCCCGATCTGAGCTGGATGCAGCAGCTCACCGCGGGCGGTGCCTCGGGGGCCATCAAGCTGGGGCCGGCCGCCAACTTCATGCAGAAGTTTCCCGGCTGCGAGATTGAGCTGATCAGCCTGGACGGCGAATGCCGCGAAGCCACGGTCTGGTTTGGTGAGCTGGCCGGGAAGTACTCATTTCGCGCCACGGTTCTGCCGGCATCTGAATCGATTTCCGTGGACCCGCTGTCGGTGCAGGCGTCACAGGCCCGGACGGTGGCCGAGTGGATGTTTGATCCGGATCCGGCCATCGTCAGGTCGGGAATGCTGGACGCTGCCGCCGAACAGCTCGGACTCTCACGGCTGGACCCGGAAGAAGAATATCTGACCGGCGGCGAGTCAGTCGCGTCCGCGTTCGTCACACCCCTCGCCGTGGAAGCGGTGCTGCCGAACAGCATCCGGGCACTGAAGCAATGGCTCAGGCCTCATCCCTCAGCCTTCTACGAAATCAAGTGTCGCCGGATTCCGGTCGACGCGGCAGCCGTGCAGAGGCAGCTTCCGACCGGCAGCGGAGATCCGCGAGTCATCCTGTTCGCCCGCGTCCAGGGCAAGGCACGCCTGGTGATTGCCCATCGCCCCCGCTGACGTCTTGTGTGAAGTCGTGCGGAGAACCTGGCGGCAGACTGTCGGCGTGCATCGTGGCAGTGGCTGATCCTGGCCCGGCGGGCATGCTCACCACGCGTCAGACGCGGATCACAACCTTTCCGAAGTGTCTGCCGGATGCGAGGTACTGAAAGGCCGCTGGCGCCTCTTCGAACAGAAAGACGCGGTCGATCACAGGACGCAGTTGTGTCTGTTCCACGAATCGCACGAGCTGCTCAAAGGCATCGCGGTGCCCCACATAGATCCCCGACATCGTGGCGTTCTTTGTCAGCAGGGGAAACAGTGACGCATCCGATGGACCAAATCCTGTCAGGACGCCGATCTGTGCGATCTTCCCGCCCGCCGCGACGCTCGACAAGGACCGCTTCAGCGTTCCCGGCCCCCCGACTTCCAGTACATGGTCGACTCCGCGGCGGCTGGTCAGGCGGAAGACCTCCCGGTCCCAGTCCGGAGTTGCCGCGGAGCTGATTGTCTCGGCGGCACCCAGCTGACGTGCCTTCAGAAGTTTTTCCTGGCTGGACGAGACCACAATCGGACGCCCTCCACTGGCCGCAGCGATCTGAAGTCCCCACACGGAAACGCCTCCGGTACCGATCAGCAACACGCTGTCACCCGGCTGAAAGCCACACCGCAGGATCAGCGAATACCACGCCGTGACCCCGGCGCAGGGCATCGTGGCAGCCTCCTCGTGACTATAGTGCGATGGTACACGGACCAGACTGTGTTCCGGAAACACAGCTTCTTCCCGCAACGCGCCATCGACCGTACCGCCGAGTGCTGCCTGATGATACCGCATCTCAAATCGCCCACTGATCCAGTCCTGAAAAAACGTACCGGCCACCCGGTCTCCGATGCTCCAGCGACTGACGCCTGCTCCCACGCCAATCACATCGCCGGCCCCGTCAGACAGGGGAACCCGCCCGGGCGTATACCCATCTGCCACTTTCACCAGAAGCGTGTCGCGATAATTGAGACTTGCCGCGCGGATTCGGACAAGCACCTGCCCCGGTCCTGGCTGAGGAGCAGTCACATCCGTCAGTTCCAGATTCTCGCTGCCATTCGACTGGCCAAACTGCCACTGTCTCATTCTGCTTCCCCGCGAAACACATTCTGACGATGCCGACGATCGAATTGACGGCAATCCTGAACCCTGTACGATGCTTTTCTGCGGCATGGGCTGTTTTGTCGAGTATACTTGAAGAACCGGCTTTTTCGAAACAGCCGGACCGGTCCTGTTGTGTGCTTCAGGACCGTGATGAACTCATGGATCTGTCGCGTCGTGTGACGACCGCGCGACCTGCTGAAGGGGTGTATTCCGCATGTCTTTGACCGATCAGATGGATCGTCGACGCTGGCTGTCCGCCGCCGGAATGTATTCCGCCGCCGGAATCTGCTCGGCTGCCGGAATTTGCTCTGCCGCCGCCCTGAGACCCTCAGCTTCGGCCCCCCGCGATACCGCGCCGCGCCGACCACGCATTGCCGCTGTGGTGACAGCATTCAACTATCGCAGCCATGCGCATGTGATTCTGGAAAACTTTCTGGAACCCTATTATTTCAATGGCCAGGTGACCGAATCGGGAATGGATGTCGTCAGTCTGTATGTGGATCAGTTCCCAGCCGGAGCTGACATGTCGCGTGATGCTGCCAGGAAATACGGATTCACGATCTACCCCACGATTGCCGAGGCGCTGCAGTGCGGCGGCAGCGAGCTGGCTGTGGATGCCGTGCTGTCCATCGGCGAACACGGAGATTATCCGCTGGATGAACGCGGCGTGAAGATGTATCCACGGAAACGGTTTTTCGACGAAATCGTGGAGGTCTTCCGGCGGAGCGGACGCGTCGTCCCGCTGTTCAACGACAAACACCTCAGTTATCGCTGGGACTGGTCCGCGGAAATGATGCAGGTGGTCAGCGAACTGAAGATTCCGTTCATGGCCGGCAGTTCAGTGCCCCTGGCCCAGCGGCGCCCGATGCTGGAACTGCCGTTCGGTTGTGTCCCCAGGGAAGCCGTTTCCCTGCACAGTGGACCTGTCGAGGTGTACGATTTTCACGCGCTGGAAGTGCTGCAGTCGATGGTCGAGTCGAGACGCGGGGGTGAAACCGGGGTAGTCGAGATCCAGCAGCTGGAAGGAGATGCGGTCTGGCAGGCGGCGGCTGAAGGTCGCTGGAACATGGAACTGGCCCGAGCGGCCATGAATGCCGACGAAAAACAGGACGTGGCGAATCTGCAGGACTTTGTCGAACCCGCCGACGGCATGCGGCACCCGGTTCACGCCATCCTGATCCGCTATCGAGATGGCCTGCGAGCAACGGTGCTGCGAATCGGCAACACGTCGATTCGCTGGAAATTCGCCTGTCAGCTGGAAGGCAGCGCACAGCCACTCGCCGCGGCGTTTCATGTTGGACCGTGGCAGAATCGCAATCTGTTCAAGGCCCTGTCGCACGCGATTCAGCAGCATATTCGGGAAAAGAACGCTCCTTACCCGGCAGAACGAACGCACCTGGTCACCGGAATGCTGGCTGCGGCGATGGATTCTCGATTCGAAAACCATCGCCTCGTCGAGACCCCCCAGCTGAATTTTGGCTATGAACCGCGAGATTTTCGGGCCATGCGGGAAATGGGAGCCACCTGGAAGATCATTACGGAAGATCAGCCGCAGCCGCCGGGAATTGAACCGGGCGGCCCCAGGCCGTCTCGCTGAACCGGCGTGCCGGGCCGTGTGGCACAGCTGGCGTGTGGCACAGCTGGCGTGTGGCACAGCTGGCGTGTGGCTCAACTGGCGTGTGGCTCAACTGGCGTGTGCTTCACGTGGCTTGACGGTCAGGACCGGGCAATCGGCTTTTCGCACGACCTTTTCCGCCACGCTGCCCATCAGGAAGTGCGAGACTCCGGTGCGACCGTGGGTACCCAGCACAATCAGGTCGATCTCGTGACTTCTGGCATATCGAATGATTTCGAGGAACGGAGTTCCCTCGGCCGTGGCGCGAACGATCCTGCCTCGAAAATTCCACGCCGGGTCGATCGCGCGTTCCAGTTCGCGTTCGGCAGCCGCCCGTGATTCCTTCACCCAGGCGCTGATTGCGAGGCCACCCGCAAACATCGGCGTTGTTGTGGCATGCACTTCCAGGACATGCAGCAGGTGCAGTTCCGACTGAAAGCGTCCTGCCAGTTCACAGGCGTGCTGGATGGCGTGCCCGGAGGAACTGCTGAAGTCTGCGGCTGCCAGAATACGATTAAGCTGGATCATATGGGCTCCTGCACCAGAAATTGGGCCTGCCGGTGATGTGCCCCACAGGGACCCGCCTTCGGACACAAGTTTTTTTCCGGCCGTGCGGTACGATAATCGGAATTGCTGCCGGACTCAAACAGTCTCGGTCCGGGCTCGGATGCCACGTTCAGGACAGTCAGAACCGCAGGCGGGCATCATCGTGTTGTCTGCGGAGAACGTGCTTTTCCCAGAATTCGGTGGCCTGCCGTCGCAGTCCGACTCAGGAAACGGCCCGAACCTCCGTGGCGGAGAATTCCTGCGATCGGGACTCAGACCGGGCCTCTCATCAAAACGAAACATTCAGGTCCAGCCGCTGTCACACACCAGCGTGATTCCGGTCAGGGGTTCTTATTGGCCGTTCCTGACCCACCGTCCACGATAGACGGGACAGCCCAGTTTTCGCTTCTTGCGTTCGAAGCTGGTGTGATAATCCAGGTCATGGGCTGCCTCACGTTCCGGCGGAGGTTCCTGCGGATCGAAATCCGTATGCTGATCACGAAGACCCCGGTTGAGGTCGAAATACTCAGCCACGTCTGTCCAGGAATGCAGTGCACCGCCCGGTGCCAGCACGCGGGCCAGCAGCTGCACGAATTGATCCGTGAAAATTCGGCGTTTGTGGTGCCGTTTCTTCCACCACGGATCCGGAAAGTAGACATGGGCCGCACTGACGGAATGGGGGTCAATGAGCTGACTGAGAATCAGAATTGCGTCGCCGCCGATGACTCTCGCATTGGGCAGGCTGCGTTTGCTCAGGCGGGTGGCCGTTCGCCTTCCCTCGCGATAGTCAATCTCAATGCCCAGGAAATTCGTATCCGGATTTGTCACGGCTGCGTTGAAGAGAAACAGGCCGCGGCCGCAGCCGATGTCCAGCTCCACGGGGTGATCGTTGCCGAACAGCTGCTGCCAGTTCAGGTGCTGGCCGACATCCTCCACGGTCTGAAACCATGGCTTGAGCGGTTTGATCGGGGCAGTCTGCATTGTATCGCTGTCCTCAGGAAATCGGAGCGGATTTCGGCCGATGAATTTCAGACCGTTGTGGCATGACACGGCCTCGTCCCGGCCGCGGCACGGCCGGGACGGGAGGGTTCATCCAGTCCGGTCGGCAGGTTCCCGGTCGGCCGATTCCCGGGCTGGTACAGCGTTCGTCGCGCCGGTCTGGCTCTGGTCCACCACCACTGGAACTCGCAGCCGTCCGGACTTCAGAATGGCCTGCGTGAGATCGTAAACGGGAAGCGCGGCGACGGGAGGCGAGATTTCCGGTGCGTTGCGGAGGATCGTCTCCAGAAGCCCGACAACAGGACTGGACTCTGGTTCATCAACAGCCAGTCGTTCCTGCCGGCCGTTTTGAGCGATCCAGAGTTGCTCGTCCCGGATCAGCAGATCGGCCTGTTCGCAGTGGACGTGCAGTTCTTCGCTCAGGCGCTGGGCGTGGCCGACGAAGCTGATCGTCGCCGCGACGCCATCGGACAGCAGCGCCGAAGCGCTGGCCACGATCTCGACCTGACTGCCCCAGCGCTGGCAGCGAGCATAGACTTCGCACGGCTGCAGCCCTGTGACATAGAACAGTGAGTCCAGTTTGTGACTTCCGGCATCGGTAATGAATCCACCGTCGTTCTGTCGAGGATCGTCGCGCCAAGTTCCGGGAATGGTCGCCTGCCAGTTCTCCGCGTTATGGGAGACAATTGCCCGCACGGCTCCCCAACGGGCGGACCTCACTTCCCGCCGCAAAGTCCTGTAGATCGCCAGATGGCGTCGCTGGTAGCCCAGTGAGAAGGCCTGTCCCGCGGCATGCGCCGTGTCTGCCCGTGAAACCAGATCGATGATATGTTGCCGCGTGGCGGCCAGTGGCTTTTCACACAGAACGTGCCAGCCTCGGTCGAGACTCCGCATGGCCTGGGAAAAGTGTTCCACGGTTGGTGTGCAGAGAATTACGGCGTCTATACCGTCGCGGTCGAACAGCTCATCCTCCGTGCGACAGACTTCCGCCTGCGGCCAGAGTGCGGACTGCAGATCGGCAGCGGCGGCGAGACTGCGATCGAGCAGGGCCACGACCGTTCCGCGACCGTCCTGCTGAAGAATCCTGCTGTGGTGCCGACCCATCCGGCCGCAGCCGATCACCGCAAACCGTACGAGCGAATCAGACCGACTGCCAGCTGAACGAGATATCATCCGCCCCCAACGCCCTTCCTGCGACTGCTGCGTCCTGCACGCAAAAAACGACGCAACATGCCGCGTGTTTCGGCAGGACCTGCCGCTGCTGCGCTCTGCTGAACCTGTCCGGATCCGATTCGCTGGTCCGGGAACACCCGGAACTTCGGAATA